>DASZFV010000209.1:0-27623 GCA_035939455.1 Polyangia bacterium | reverse complement strand
GGGGCGGCTCGTCGTCCCGGCGCTGCCATTCCGGCCGAGCTCGCCGAGAGCGAGCTCTTCGGTCACGCGCGGCGCCCACTCGACGGCCAACGAAGCCCGGCCCGGTCTCATCCAGGCGGCCGACGGCGGCACGGTGTTCCTCGACGACCTGCGCTCGGATCTCGCGGCGCGCCTCGGCGCCCAGGCCATCCACTTGCCGCCGCTGCGCGGACGCATCGAGGATCTGGGCGCGCTCGTTCACCACTTCCTCACGGCGGCCGGCACGCGCCCGGCGCCCGAGCTCGAGCCGGCGGCGTTCCACGCGCTCTGTCATTGCACCTGGCCGCGCTACGTGCAGCGAGCTGCAGAAGGTCATCAACGAGGCGATGGCCGTCGCCGAGGCCGCGGCATGCTTGCGTCTAACGCACTTGCCGGAAGTGGTGACGGCGGTCATGGAGCCCTCGGTGTCCCCGAGCGCCGCGCCGGCGGCTCGTCGCGCCTCGCCCACGGGCGGAGCTCGAAGCGCTCCTCAAGCAGCACGACGGCAACGTCGCCCAGGTCGCCCGCGCGCTCGATCGCCAGTGGGCGGTCGTGTGGCGATGGATCGTCAAGTCGGGATCGACCCGGTGCGCTACCGCAAGTGACCGAAGCGAATGGCCGCTATCAGTCCGGCTCCGCTCGGCAGGTCCACCTTGGTTTCCAGCTGAAAACCAGGTACTCTCGGGCCCCAGATGGGAGTGCCACCGACCGCGCAGGCGCTCGAGCCGCCGACGAGCGGTCCAAGTCTCTCATGCGACCCCAGCGTCACCGAGGTAGGTGACCCCGCGCTGATCCGGGCATCGTCGCTAAACATCGCGCGAGGCGCCGTTCTCGCGGGCCGCTATCAAATCGAGGCAGTCATTGGAAAGGGCGGCAGCGGCATCGTGTTGCGCGCATTCGACCGCGTCGCGCAGGTCCCCGTCGCCATCAAGATTCTCAAGCCCGACCTTGCCGCGGACCCACGCTGGATCGAGCGCTTCTCTCGTGAGCTGCGGCTCGCGCGACAAATACAGCACGCGAACGTTTGCCGGGTGTTCGACATCGGCCAAGCCGACGGCCATTGGTTCATCACGATGGAGCTCGCAACCGGCGGAACGTTGCGCGACCAACTGGGCCAGCAGGCGACCGAACGAACGGTGGCGGAAAAGCGCTCGGACATTCGCGCCGTCGCCGCCGGCCTCGCCGCCATTCACGCCGCCGGGATCGTCCATCGCGACGTCAAACCCGACAATTTTCTTCGAATGGCAGATGGGCGTCTCGTTCTGTCGGACTTCGGCCTCGCAACGAATCCGGCGGACGCTCCGGCCGTCAGCATCATGGTCGGCACGCCCCACTACATGGCGCCCGAGGTCGTCATGGGTGACGCCGCCACCGCACGCTCGGACGTTTGGGCGGCGAGCATCGTCATTCACGAAATTCTCGTCGGCACGAGACCCGAGCGCAAATCCGTCACACGCGCGCCCACGGTACAGGTCAAGAGAGATGCCTCCCGCTCGACGAAAGCGCTGCTGGCGGTCTGCCAGATGGGGCTGCGCGAGGAGCCGAGCGATCGACCACGAGACGGCATCGCTCTCGCAACCCTCGCGGATGCCGCCATCGCGTCCCGCCTCAGGATTCGGTCCCGGAGCGGACAAACGTTGCTGTGGGGCCTCACCACAGTTGCGACGCTGTCGCTGGCGGGAATTCTGGGCAAGCACCTTTGGCGACCAGCGAAGGCAACCTCTTCGTCGCCGGCCCCGAGCGGAAAGGACATCAGCATCACGGGATCGCCGCGCGACTTGAGCCGAAGCTCGGCCGTGTTCGCAACCTTCGACCAGCACGTCCACTGCTTCGCGGTCCTTCCGGGTAGCGAACGGGCGCGCGTCATCTGGGGGGACCCGCGACGAGCCGAAGACATCGACATCGCCTCAGGCAAGAGAACGTCAGCGGCGTTGGCGCCGGAGACCTACCAAACCGATTGTCCGCAGGTATCTCCGAAAGGTGACTCCTTGCTCTTCACGCGGCTGTCGGCCACCGCATCCCCTCAGATCATGCACTCGGGACCCGAAGGTCTAGCCGCCACGGCCGTGACGAACGGCTCAGAGCCGCGCTGGCTCCCGAACGGAGAAGAATTTCTCTACAACATCGATGCTGGACACGCGGGCGTGTTCTCGCTGCCAACCCTGGAGTCGACCATGTTCTCGGACGACCGAGGACAGGCGACCCGCTCCTTGTACAAGAAAGCCGTCAGCAACGATGGCAGCACTGTCGCCATCGCGTATCACGTCGACGCGACCAACCGATTGCTAGAGATTCATTCTCTCCCTGACATGAACGTGCTGGCATCATGGCGGATACCCTTGTCGGTCAGAGGCATCGGGTTCGACCGCAATGGACTGAGTCTCTCCGACGTCAGCCAGGCAGGAACGCTTGACCTCCTCAACTGGCGCAGCGGCGAAGCTCAACGTTCAGGATATCTTCCGATGCAGAATGTTGAATCACTCATCGATTTTGGAGGCGACCGCAGCGTCCTCGTCGCGAGTCGTAAGACGAGCGACGTTTGGTTGTTCAATGGCGTCACGACGGCGCGACAACTGACCTATGATGGTCGAAACTACGGCGCCGCTTGGTCACCCAAAGGGGACGTGTTGGTCTCCAAAGAACTCGGAGATAACCGACTCGTTATTTTCCGATACGATCGCGACGGGACATCTCGCCAAGTCAGCGCCGGTCCGCTAGACGCGACGCCCTCCTTTTCTCAGGATGGCGAGCTTTGGACATACGCGGACTATCATCGAAGAGCGATAGTTCTCTGCGACGCGGCCGGCTGCAAGAATGTCTGGAGCGAGAAGCTTCCCGCTTGGCCGACGATTTCACCGGATCGAAAACACATCGCATTCATCGACCAAGGCGGGATGAATCACCTTCGCGTGATTAATATGGACGGATCCTCCAAGCGCGACCTCGTGCCGCTGAACGTCGAGTGCCCGCCCATCTGGACGAGCGCGACGTCCCTTTGGGGGTTGAGTGGTTCCGGCAACGATCGAACCTGGCAGGAAATCGATCTCGGGACAGGCAACCGAACTGGCCGTTCAAAGCTCGCCGTCGCCGCCGATCCAGACGCTCCTATTTGCGGGGCGCAATCGGAACCGGCGGGCTCCCCGTTCTTTCAACACACGCGGATCATCTCGCGTGAAACATGGGAAGCCCGCTCGATCCCGAACCTGAGTGTCAACTAGCAGGGAACGCCAACGGGGTAGCAGAACCCTTTCGCCTGGGGCGCCGTCGGAGCGCTCTGGGATGAGCCCGCTCTCTTCTGCGACGCGCTCGTGACAGCCGCCGTCGAAACCGCCGACGCGAACATGAAAATGCCGGCCAATGCGAGGGTCTTGAGCATGGGGTTCTCCTGTGGTGTGGTGGGTACCGATGACGCACGGCTGTCAACGCGACGAACCGTGGAACAGCGACACCTGCCGTTTAGGCAAGGACCACACCGCTCGGAAAACCCGTTTCTCTGCGGCTAGTTGTTCGAAACCCTGTTTTAGTTGTAGAACCTCGACTGCATTCTTAATTACAATTCAAAACAAGGGTGATGGAGCGTGATCACGCCGAACGACAGCATCACGCTGGTGCCGCGTCAGCGTCACAAGGAAGACCGGCGCACCGTCCCGGTCCTGCTCCTCGTCGGCAACATGGAGGGCAGGGCGCTCGCGTCGACAGGCCGGGTCGTAACCTTCGAGAAGTCGCTGGTCTTAGGGCGACGGGCCAGCACCAACGTCGAGCCCGGAACGTCTTCTTTGGTGCTGCACGACCGGATGGTTTCCAGCCGACATGCCACGATCGCGCGCGCTGGCGACACTTACGAGGTGACGGATCTCGGCAGCACCAACGGAACCATAGTCGATGGCGTCGTTGCGCACCCGACCGTCAAGCTGCACGAGGGATCTCTCGTTTTCGTGGGCGGACACGCGGCTATTTTTCGCGTCGTCTCCGTCAATGAGCTCGCGGCCATCATGAACGAGCTCGAGCGGCCGCTCGGCCCCGTGCCCACCGTCAATCCGACGCTGGCGGTGATGTGTGGAAAGCTGCGCAAGCTCGCCGAGGCGGGCCAGGAGATCTTGCTGACCGGGGAGACCGGCGTGGGCAAGGAGGTGTACGCCAACGCCATCCACCGCGCGAGCGGGCGCAAGGGCAAGTTCGTCGCCATCAACTGCGCCGCGATCCCGCGCGAGCTCGTCGAGAGCGAGCTCTTCGGGTACGTGAAGGGCGCCCACTCGCAGGCCGCGGCGTCGAAACCCGGCATCATCGAGGAGGCAGAGGGTGGGACTTTGTTCCTCGATGAGGTCGGCGAGATGGCGCCCGAGCTGCAGACGAAGCTCTTGCGCTTCACGCAGGACCACATCCTCGCGCCAGTGGGCGGCGTACGCCCGCGGCGGATCGAAACGCGGATCATCGCGGCGACGAGCCGCACGACCGCGCCCGGCAAGTCGACGGACCTCGGCTTGCGCGCCGATCTGGCGGCCCGCCTCGGCGCGGAGCCGATTCGCATCCCGCCGCTGCGTGAGCGCGTCGAGGACCTGGGTGTGCTCGTGACCTACCTCTTGGGCGACCGCGGCAAACCCTTCGAGCTCGCGGCCTTCCAGGCGCTCTGCCTCCATCCGTGGCCCGGGAACGTGCGGGAGCTCGGAAAGGTCGTCACCTCCGCCGAGGCGCTCGCGCGGGGCGCCGACCGCATTACGACCGAGCACCTACCGGCCGTCATCGCGGCCGCGCCAGGCCGTGTGCGCTCGTCGCCTGGGCGCCGGGCGTCCCGGCCGCCGCCCAAGGCCGCCGAGCTCGAGGAGCTCATGCGGCGTTTCAAGGGCAACATGTTGCGCGTGGCGCGCGAGCTGGACAGAAAGCCTGCGCTCGTTTATCGCTGGGCGAAGCGTTTCCGGCTCAACGCCGACGACTTCCGCCCAAAGGATGATTAACACTGGCATTGCGAGCGACCGTCCGCGTGGTTACGAAACCAATACAGTTTTCGTGAAAATAAGCCGGTGGTCATGAAGTCTCCCACCTCTGACTCGGAGCGGGTGTCCGACCTCGGGAGGCTGCTTCGGCCCGCGGGCGGCGGCCTCTACACGGTCAGCACGGGCCGGGCGGAGCAGCTCGCCCTGCAGAGCGAGCTCTACGGCGCCGCCGACACCGCCGGGGTCGAGGCGCGTTGGCGCGAAGCGCTCGCGGCGGTGCCGCGGGCGCGTGTCGCGATCCTCGGCATTCCTTCGGACTGCGGCGCCGGCCTCATTCGCGGCGCCGCCTACGGGCCGCAGGGGGTGCGGCAGGCCGCGATGCGCCTTTGTCCCGCCTTCCGGGAGATCGCGGCGCGCGAGGGCATCGTCGACGTCGGCGACGTCTTCGTGATCCCACACTTGCTTCACGACGACATGTTGAGTGACAGCCAGCGGGACGCCGCGCGCGAGGCGCTCTACGGCGCCGACGCCGAGGCCGATCTGCCCGTCTCACCGCTGTCGATGGCGGAGCGAGTCGTCGATCGGCTCCTCGCGCTCAACGCCGATCTGCGGATCTTCATGCTGGGCGGCGATCACTCCGTGGCCTGGCCCGTCGTCGCGGCGCTGGCGCGTCACGCGCGCGAGCCGTGGGCCATCGTTCACCCCGACGCGCACACCGACCTCCTGCCCGCCCGCCTCGGCGTGCGCTACTGCTTCGCGACCTGGGCGTATCACGCGAACGAGCTCCTCGGGCGCGGCGGGCGCCTCGTTCAGGTAGGCATCCGCGCGTCGGGGCGGGACAAGGCGCACTGGGAGCGCACGCTCGGCGTGCGGCAATTCTGGGCCGACGAGGTGCGCGCGCGCGGCACGAGCGTCATCGACGAGATCCTCGCGCACCTTCGAACGATCGGCGTGCGTCGCGTGTACCTGTCGAACGACATCGACGCCACCGACGCGGCAGCGGCGCCCGCGACGGGCGCGCCCGCGCCCGACGGGTTGTCCGTGGCGTTCGTGCGCGCGCTCATCCACCGCGTGGGCGCGGAGTTTCCACTGCTGGGTGCCGACGTCGTCGAGGTGGCGCCGCCGCTCGGCGCGCCCGAGGATGCGCGGCGCACGACCGAGGTGGGCGCTTGGTATATGCTCGACTCCCTCGCCGCGATGGTCGGCGTCGCGACCCTCACGCCTTAGGAACTCCCATGCGCGACAGCGAGATCACCTTGCAGGATCCAGACGCGGCGCTCGACGCCGCGTGGGAGGCGCTCGAGTCCGGCGATCTCGCGGGGGCCCGCGAGCGCGCCACGCGCCTCGAGGCCGACGCGCCCGACACCTTGCTCCTGCTGGCCGCGTGCTTCCGCGAGGACGCCGACGCGGCGCGGGCGCTCGAGTTGCTGCGGCGCGCCGCCGCCGCCGACCCCGAGTGGGCGACGCCGGAACTCTGGATGGCCGAGCTGCTCGCGACCGAGCCGGAGACCATGGAGGAGGCCCAGCGGCACGCCGAGCGCGCCCTCGATCTCGCCGAGGAGGAGGAGGAGTACCTCTCGGCGCTCGCCCTCAAGGCCGGCCTCGAGGCCGAACTCGGCGAGCTCGACGAGGCCAAGCGGACGTTGGCCGACCTGCCGCCGCCCGACGTCGTCCTCGGCGATCTGCCGCTCGCCCTCGAGATCGCCGAGCTGCACCAGGCGGTGGGCGAGTCGGACGTCGCCGTCAAGCGGCTCAAGACGCTCACGGCCGCGCAGCCGGACGAGCCGGACGCCTGGTACGCGCTCGGCTGCGCCGCCGCCGAGCTCGACGACGAGGAGCTGATGCGAACGGCGTGGATGCGCACCTGGACGCTCGACGCCGAGCCGCGCGAGGACGCGGACGGCGACGGTCTGCGGCTCGACGAGGAGACCGTATCCGCCGTGGCCGAGCGCGCGCTCGGGGAACTGCCGGACCGAGCGCGCGCGCTGCTGCGGGACGTGCCCATCATCGTCGCCGAGCTGCCGGCCGAGGCCGACGTCGCGGGCGGGCTCGATCCACGCGCCCTGGGCCTCTTCACGGGCACGGCTTACCCGGACATGCCGCACGTCGGCGGGCAGCCGGGCCTCACTCAGATCGTCCTGTTCCGGCGCAACATCGAGCGCGTCGCCGAGGACGAGGACGAGCTGCGCGAGGAGCTGCGCGTGACGCTGTTGCACGAGACCGGGCACTTCTTCGGTCTCGATGAGGCCGAGCTCGAGAGCGCCGGGATGGGCTAGCGAGCTGGGCTAGGACGATGGGCTCGGGCGGCGCCCGGGGCCGGGGTGCGGGTAGAGTTGACAGGACGCGGCCCGGTGATCATGATGCCGCCCCTGTAGAGTCGAGGAGATCCATTCGTGGCCAACATCAAGTCATCCCAGAAAGCCAACCGCCAGCGCGTCACGCGCACGGCCCATAACGTCGCCCGCAAGACGGCGATGCGCACCGCCATCAAGAAGGTGCGCACGGCGCTCGACCAAAAGAACGCCAAGGCCGCCAAGGCCGCGCTCCCCGTCGCCGTCCGCGCGATCGACATGGCAGCGTCGAAGGGCGTCATCAAGCGCGGGACGGCGTCCCGCTCGGTGTCGCGCCTGACCGTCGCGGTCAATTCTCTCGGCTGACGTGTCTCTCGGCTGACGTGTCTCTCGGCTGACGCGTCTCGGCCGACGCGTCTCTCGGCTGACGCGTCTCTCGGCTGACGCGCTCAGCGCGCCCGGGCCGTGGGCTTTCCGGGAGTGGGCTTCGCGTCTACGGCGAGCGCCTGCACGAGGCGCGAGATGAGCAGGTCTTCGTCGACGCGCGACGACTTGAGTGCTACGTCCGACTCGTAGAGCCGCTCGAACGCGCGCGCCAGGGTGGCGTGCGACATGCGCCTCGCCGGCAGGAGCACGTCGTCGAGAAAGTATGGGCTGATGCCCACGGCCGACGCGATCTCGCCACGCGACGCGCCCGCGGCAAGCAGCTCCTTGGCGCGCCAGATCTGGCGCATCTGGCGCGCGAGCATGAACTGGATGCGCAGCGCTGGCTCGCGATTGCGCAGCATGTTGGCCAGCAGGCCGAGCGCGCGCGCCACTTCGCCCGCGCCGATGGCCTTGGTGAGCTCGAACACGTTGCGCTGCCGCGTCTCGGGGACGAGCTCCACGACGTCCGCGAGCGCGATGGCGCGACCTGCGGCGTAGAGCGCCAGCTGGTCGAGCGCCTGCGAGAGGCGGCCAAGCTCGGGCCCCGCGAGCTCGGCGAGGGCGATCGTCGCGTCGGGCGCGATCTCGATCTTACGCGCGCGCGCCTCGGCGCGCAGCCAACCCGCGAGCGCGTTGTCGCGCAGCGGGGCGAAGACGTACAGGAAGCCTGCCTTGCGCAGGGCCACGAAGGCCTTGAAGCGGACGTCCACCTTGTCACCCACGAGCACGAGACACGTCGAGGGGTTCGGGTCGGCGACGTACTCGACGAGCGGCTCGAGCAGCTCCGCCTTGAGCTCGGAGACGCCCTTGCCGACGACGAGGCGCCGCTTCGCCATCATGGGCAGCGTGCGCGCGGTCGCGAGGCACGTCTCCAACCCGGACTCCTTGAGCTCGAAGCTGTCGTGATTGAACGCCGCGGCCGCGCCGGCCTGGCCGAGCACGGCCGCGCGGATGGCGGCGTGGGCGGCATCGACCAGGTAGCGCTCGCCCGCGAGGCAGTAGACGGGCGCGATCTTTCCGGCCGCGACCTCGCTCGCGATGTCTTCGTCCCGATCGTCCGATGCGGGGGGCGCCACCCGATCGTTGTACTACAATCGCGGCAGCGCGATGCAGCTCTCCTTCGACGACCGGTGGAAGGCGGCCCTGCTCCTGCTCGCGTCGAACACATTCATGACGATCGCCTGGTACGGTCACCTGCGGTTCAAGAAGGCGCCGCTCATCGTGGCCGTGCTCGCGAGCTGGGGCATCGCGTTTTTCGAGTACACGCTGCAGGTGCCCGCCAACCGCATCGGATACCGCGCGCTGTCCGCGTACCAGCTCAAGGTCCTCCAAGAGGCCGTCACGCTCGTCGTCTTCATGATTTTCGCGGCGCTGTGGCTGGGGGAGGGGCTGCAGCCGCGTTATCTGGTCTCCTTCGGGCTCATCCTCGCGGCCGTCGTCGTGGCGTTTCGATGACGGCCACGAAGCTCGGGCTCGCGCGGCCGTTGCTCGCCTGGTACGACGGCGGGCGCCGCGACCTGGCGTGGCGGCGCGCGCCGAGCCCCTTCAAGACGCTGGTCTCGGAGTTCATGCTGCAACAGACGGTGGTCGCGACCGTCGAGCCGTACTTCGACCGGTTCGTCGCGCGCTTCCCCGACATCCCGGCGCTCGCCGCGGCGAGCGAGGACGAGGTCACGGCCGCCTGGTCGGGCCTCGGCTACTACGCGCGCGCCCGCAATTTGCACAAGGCCGCGCGTGCCGTCGTCGCGCGGCACGGCGGGGCGCTTCCCGGCGACGAGGACGCGCTGCGGGAGCTGCCGGGCGTCGGCCCCTACACGGCGGCGGCCGTGGCCGCCATCGGTTTCGGCGCGCCCGCGTTCGCGCTCGACGGCAACGCCGCCCGCGTCACGGCTCGCCTGTGGGGCGTGCGCGACTCAATCGACCGCCCCGCGACGCGGCAGGCGTTGCGCGCGCTCGGCCTCGCCGAGGTGCCCGCGGCGCGCTCCGGCGATTTCAACCAAGCCGTCATGGAGCTGGGCGCCACGATCTGCACGCCGCGCGCGCCTCGGTGCGAGGCTTGCCCGCTCGCGTCGCGGTGCCGCGCCCACGCGACGGGCGCGGCCGCGCGCCTGCCCGTGCGAACGCCCAAGCGGCCGAAGACGCTCGTGCACGTCGCCTGCTGCGCGTGCGTCGACGGCGCGGGCCGCGTGCTGCTCGTGCGCCGGCCCGCGGGCTTGCTGGCCGGCACGTGGGCCCTCCCGACGGTCGAGCTCGAGGCGGGCGCCGACGCGAATCGCGCCGCCCGCGTCGCTGTCCGCGAAGCCGGCGCGACGCCGGGCCGCCTCGTCGGGCGCGGCGCCGTCCGCCACGTCTTCACGCACCGGGACGTCACCGCCGAGGTCTTTCGTGCCGAGGCGGCCGCGCGCCGCGTGCGCGACGGCCAGGCGACGCGCCGCTGGCTTTCCCCCGAGGCTCTGGATTCCGTCGGCATCTCGAGCTTCGCGCGCAAGACGCTGCACCTCGCGCTCGGCGCGCAAGGCGCGCGAAAGCGCTCAAAACAGGACAACGCGGCGGGGCGGTCGTAAAAAGGAGACATGGTGCGAGTCGCTCTCTCGGCGTTGCTCCTGTTCGCGGCGTGCGCGGCGACGTCCGTGGCGCAGGTCCCACCGGGGACGACCGGGCAGGGCGAGCCGCTGCCGCCTCCAGTCGCGCCCGCGCCGGGCGAGGTCATGCCGGCGCCGCCCGCGCCGACACAGCCGCCGCCGGTCGCGCCCGGCGCCGCGCCCCCGGCGCAAGAACACGTCGCCGACGAGGGGGCCGAGGCGGATTACAACGCAGCCCGCGCGCGCTTCGAGCAGGGCGACCGAGAGGGGTCGCGCGCGGCGCTCGAGGCCTTCGTGGCGCGCCACCCGGACCACGGCGCACGCCGGCCCGCCGAGCTCATGCTGGCCCGCCTGGCCCTCCTGCGCGGCGACGTCTCGGGGGCGGCGAAGCTGCTCGAGCCGCTCGCGGAGACGCCGCCCGAGGCCGGCGTCGCCTCAAGCGCGCGGTACTACCTGGGCCTCGCCGACGCGCGGCTCGGAAAGTTCGCCCGCGCGCGCGAGCTGCTCATGCCGTTCTTGCCGCGCCTGGGCTCCGCCGGGCCGGGCGACGATGCGCTTGTCGAGCTGCGGGGCGCGCTCGCCGAGGCCACGGCGGGCGTCGGCGAGCGTGCGGCAGCCATCGCGCTCTGGGATGCCTACGATCGCGGCGCGCGTCCGCCCGAAAAAGCCTACGCGCGGCTCAAGGCGGCGGAGCTCGCGGCGGAGATCCCGCCCGAACTCGCGTGGCGGACCTACGCGGCCTCCGCCGACAAAGGCCTCGCGCGTGCCCTGCTGGGCGTCAAAGCGGCCGGCTACTTGCGCGCGCAGGGGGACGCCTCGGGCGCGGCCACCATAGACGGCGAGACTGGGGAGGCGCGGCGGGCCCTCGGGTTCGAAGAGCTTCGCGCGCCGGGCGGCGCGGGCGATCCCGCGCGCCTCGGCCTGGCGGTTCCGCTCACGGGGAAATTCCAGCCCGTGGGTGAAGCCGCCATGCGCGCCGCCATGCTTGCGACGGGCATGCCCGCGCCGGGCGCTGGGCGCGAAGCGCTCGCCCAGCTCGCCATACGCGACACCGCGCTCGACGGCGAGCGCCTGGGCCGCGGCATCGGCGAGCTCACACGCGACGAGGCCGTCATCGGCGTCATCGGAGCGGGCGAGCGCAAAAACGTCGCCGGCTGCGTCAAGGAGGCCGCGCAGGAGGGGACGGCCCTGCTGGCGCTCGACGACGTCGCCCCCGGGGCGGCGACGACGACCTTCCAGCTCATCCACGCGCCCGAGGCGCGCGTCACCGAGCTGGCGCGGCGGGCGCTCGCGGCGGGCGCGCGTGACTTCGCGCTCCTCGGCCCCGACAGCGCGTCCGGCAAGCGTCTGCGCGACGCCTTTCGCGAGGCCGTGATGGCCGGCGGCGGACGCGTCTCATCCGAGGCGACGTACGTGCCGGGCGCGACGTCGTTCCAGGTCGCGATCGCGGCGATCAAGCGCGCGCCGCCGCAAGCGGTCTTCGTCGCCGACGGCGCCGAGCGGCTCGAGCTCATCGCGCCCGCGCTGGCCTTCGCGGACCTGTGGCCGGCGCCGTGGGACAGCGCGCGCCCCCCGGCCGAGCCCGGCAAGCCGCGCGCGCGCAACGTCTTGCTGCTCGCGACGGCGAACGATCTCTCGCCGCGTCTCCTGCAGAACGCTGGCCGCTTCGTGCAGGGCGCGCTGCTCGCGCCAGGGTTCTACGCCGACGCCGCTGATGGCGCGGCGAGAGCCTTCGTCGACGCGTACCGCGCGGCCTACGGGCAGGAGCCGCACGCCACCGAGGCCTACGCCTTCGACGCGGTGAACGTTCTTCGCGCCGCCGCCGCCACGGGCGGCCACACGCGCGCGGATGTCCTGCACGCGCTCGCGACGAGCTCGTTCGAGGGGCTCACGGGCACGCTGCGCTTCGGGGCCGAGCACGGGCGCGTCGATCCTCCGCGCGTCTACGCCGTCGAGGGCGACCAGATCCGGCTTCTTCGCTGACGGCGTCGTCTTCGCTGACGACTACTTGGTCGGGCGCGAGGTGACGGGCGCGCCGCAGTTCACGAGCACGGCGTCGCCGCGCGGCGCGGGCGTGGGCGCGTCGGCCCGGCGCGAGAGCGTGCCCGGCAGCCCGAGGCGGCACGCCTCGCGATGAAAGGTGACGCCGTCGCCCTCGAGGTGCTCCGACAGCCGCAAGATGCCGGGCGGCCTCACGCGCGCGACGAGCTCGGCGAGCAGCGCCTTCCGCCGCGCGAGAGGAGTCCGCGCGAGATCGTGGCCGTCGAGGAATAGCAGGTCCGTCAGGTAGTAAGCGAGCGCGGCCGATCCCTCGCCCGCGAGCGCCTCGGGCAGGCCGCGCGCGCGCGGTCGGCCGTCGGGGTAGAGCGCCGTCACGACGCCGTCGACGACCAAACTCTGGGCGGGCAGCAGCCGCGCGGCGTTCGCGACGGCCACGTGGGCGGCGGCGGCCTTCGCGGACAAGCGCCGGCCCGACTCGTCGAAGAGCTCGACGTCTCGATTGAGCGCCGCGCGCGCCAGCAACCGACGTCCTTCGATCTGCATCTCGTGCAGCCAGCCCGGGCCCCCGGGCGGCTGGGCGCGCGTCACGGGCTTCGCGACGCGCAGGCGGGCCGCCGTCGACGGTCTGACGGCGCGCGCCCCCGGGACGTCCTCGAGCGCCACCTGCACGCGGTTCGAGTGCCAGACGCGCGTGGGGTCGGCGGCGATCTGCTCCATCGTCCGTTGCGTGGCCACGCTCGCGGAGCGCGAGGCCGTGACGTCGAACTCAGCCTCGGGCCGTGCCTCGGCGTCGCGCTCCTTGATGAGCAGCCAGTTGCGCGCGTCGTCGCCGCGGCGGGGCGCGTTGCGCTCCTTGAGCTTCACGAGGGCATAGCGGCCCCGTACCTTTTCACCCTTCAACGAAAACTTGAGGTTTCCCGTGGCCAGCATGGCGCGCGCGTCGCCCGCCGGCTCCCAGCTCCCGCGATCCCAGAGCAGGACCGTCCCACCGCCGTATTGGCCCTTGGGGATGATGCCCTCGAACATGGCGTAGTCGAGCGGGTGGTCCTCCACGCGAACGGCGAGGCGCTTTTGGGACGGATCGAGGCTCGGCCCTTTGGGCACCGACCACGACAGCAGCACGCCGTCGAGCTCGAGCCGAAAGTCGTAGTGAAGGCGCGAGGCGGCGTGCTTCTGGATGACGAAGAGATCGCGCCGCGGCGTCGTCCTCACCTCGCCCGGCGGCTCGCGCGTCAGGCCGAAGTTCCGTTTCCGGCTGTACTCATCGAGCGCCACACGGAGGATCCTAGCGGATCCCAGTCATCGGGAGGCCCAGCTTCGCTGGGCCGGATCACCTCCCGAGAGTTGGGCACGGGGGCGCGGGGGATGGCGAAGACCTCCCCTCGTGTTAATAGTCAAGGTGCACATGCTTCTCTCTCAGACCCTGGTCCCCACGCTCAAAGAAGCTCCCGCCGAGGCCGAGGTTCCCTCGCACATCTTCATGATGCGCGGCGGGTTCATGCGCAAGGTCGCGGCCGGCATCTACTCGTTCCTTCCGCTCGGCTGGCGGGTCGTGCAGAAGGTCGAGCGCATCATCCGCCAGGAGATGAACCGCGCGGGCGCCTCCGAGGTGTTCCTGCCGGCCATCATCCCGGCGGAGCTCTGGCAGGAGTCGGGGCGCTGGGAGCAGTACGGAGCGCAGCTCCTGCGGCTCAAGGACCGCAAGGGCGCGGACTTCGTCGTCGGTCCCACCCACGAGGAGGTCATCTGCGCGCTCGTGCGCGGCGACGTTCGGAGCTGGCGCCAGCTCCCGCTGAACCTCTACCAGATCCAGACCAAGTTCCGCGACGAGCTGCGGCCGCGCGCCGGTCTCATGCGTGGGCGCGAGTTCATCATGAAGGACGCGTACTCGTTCCACGTCGACGAGAAGGACGCGCGGCGCGAGTACGAGAACATGTACGCCGCCTACCAGCGCATCTTCACGCGCTGTGGGCTGGCCTTCCGCGCCGTCGAGGCGGACACGGGCAACATCGGGGGCTCGCTGTCGCACGAGTTCCAGGTGCTGGCCGAGACGGGCGAGGACGCCCTCGTTGCCTGCGACACCTGCGACTACGCCGCCAACGTCGAGCAGGCGGTCGGACGCGCGGGCGCGCCGACGTCCTCGAAGGGCACGCATCCCATGAAGACCGTCTCGACGCCCGGCCGGCACACGATCGAGGAGGTCTCGACGTTCCTCAAGGTGCCGGCGACGTCGCTCGTCAAGACGCTTGTCTACCTCGCCGACGGCAAGCCCGTGGCCGTGCTCGTTCGCGGCGATCGCGAGGTCAACGAGATCAAGGTCAAGCGCGCGACGGGCGCCTCCGACGTCGTGCTCGCGACCGACGCCGGCGTCCGGGAGGTCACGGGAGCGCCCGTGGGCTTCGCCGGCCCCGTGGGCCTCGAGATCCCGGTCTACTGCGACCTCGAGATCTGCGCGATGACCGACTTCGTCGTCGGCGCGAACGCCGCCGACGCGCACCTCGTCGGCGTCAATCTCGAGCGCGACTTTACGCCCCTGGCCTGCGGCGACTACCGCCAGGCCGCCCCCGGCGACGGCTGCCCGCGCTGCGACGCGGGCCACCTCAAGGGTTACCGCGGCGTCGAGGTCGGACAGGTCTTCTTCCTCGGCACGAAGTACTCGAAGGCCATGGGCGTCTCCTTCCTCGACGTCGACGGCGTCGAGAAGCCGGCCGAGATGGGGTGTTACGGCATCGGCGTCACGCGCATCGTCGCATCGGCCATCGAACAGAACCACGACGCGAACGGCGTCATCTGGCCGGTCCCGATCGCCCCCTACGAGGTCGTCGTGCTCGAGCTGCAGCAGGACGACGATGCCGTCATCGCGACGTCGAAGCGCATCTACGAGGAGCTCGGCAACGCCGGCATCGACGTGCTCTACGACGACCGCGACGAGCGCGCAGGCGTGAAGTTCAAGGACGCCGACCTCATCGGCATCCCCTTCCGCATCGCCGTGGGCAAGAAGGGTCTCGCCGAGGGCGTCGTCGAGCTCAAGCTCCGCAAGGGCACGGAGGTCCGCAAGATCAAGCTCGACGAGATCGTGCCGCTCGTCGTTGCCGAAGTCACCAAGGAGCGCCTGTGACCAACCCCGCACATCAGATCCCCGCCCGGGATCGTGTCATCGTCGCCTGCGACGTGCCGGACCTGCCGGCGCTCGAGACGCTCCTCGACCGCCTCGAGGGGCGGCCCTCGTTCTACAAGATCGGCCTCGAGCTCTTCGTCGCAGAGGGCGAGCGCGCCATCGAGGCCGTGCGCAAGCGCGGCGGGCGCATCTTCCTCGACCTCAAGCTGCACGACATCCCCGAGACCGTCGCGCGCGCGGTCCAGTCGGCGCGCCGCATCGAGGCCGAGCTCATGACGGTCCACATCTCGGGCGGCTACGAGATGCTGTCGCGCGCGGCGCAGGCCGCGGCGGGCGCCGTCAAGATCCTCGGCGTCACCGTCCTCACGAGCCTCGTCGAGGATGATCTGCGAGCGGAGGGCATCGAGGCGACGATCCCCGAGATGGTGCGCGCGCGTGCGCGCGTCGCCGCCAAGGCCGGCATCGCGGGCCTCGTCTGCTCGTCCCACGAGATCGAGGCGGCCCGCCGCGCCGCGCCCGGCCTCTTCATCGTCGTGCCAGGGATCCGGCCCGCCACGGGCCCGGGCGCCGCCGCGGGCGACCAGAAGCGCGTCGCCACGCCCGAGGGCGCCATCCGCAACGGCGCCGACTACCTGGTCGTGGGGCGCCCGCTGCGCGACGCGCCCGACGCCGCGAAGGCCTTCGACGCCGTCGTGGGCGAGGTGAGCGCGACGCTCTCGTGAGCCGCGTCGTCTTCGGCGTCCGCCCCGTCGAGGAGCTCGTGCGCGCGCGCGCCAAGGCGGTCCAGGTCGTCTACGTCGCCGACGGCTATCGCTCGGCTGAGATCGACAGCGCCGTGCAGGCCGCCAAGGAGCGCGGCATCACCGTGGAGTTCCGGCCGCGCCAGATGGTGGCCGAGCTCGCGGGCAACGTCGTGCACCAGGGCGTCGTCGCTATCACCGGCGAGTTCGCCTACGCGACGGTCGACGAGATCCTCGCCGCCGCGGCGCGCGCCGGGGAGGCGCCGCTCGTCATGCTGCTCGACGGCATCACGGATCCGCACAACCTGGGCGCGATCGTCCGCAGCGCCGAGGTGCTGGGCGCGCACGGCGTCGTCATCCCGGCGCACCGCGCCGCGCCCGTGACGCCGGCCGCCGTCAAGGCCTCCGCGGGCGCCACCGAGCGCGTGCGCATCGCCCAGGTCACGAACATCCTGCGCGCCGTCGACGCCCTGCGCGCCAAGGGCCTGCGCGTTCTCGGCGCCGGCGCGGGGGAGGGCGAGCGCCTCGACGCGACCGACCTCAGGGGCCCAATCGGGTTCGTCGTCGGCGCCGAGGGCAAGGGCATGCGCGAGGCCGTGGGGCGCCGCTGCGACGGCCTCTTCCACATTCCGCAGCGGGGCGCCGTCTCGTCGCTCAACGCGTCGGTGGCGGCCGCCATCGCTCTCTATGAAGCCGCACGACAGCGGCGAGCCATCTGTTAACCTAGCGCGCCGGAGGTTCACGGAAGTCATGTCACGCATCCCAGTCGCCGTCGTCGGGGCCACGGGCCTCGCAGGTCAGCAGTTCCTCGCGTCGCTCGCGGGGCACCCCGATTTCGAGATCCGCAAGCTGGCGGCGTCGAGCCGCTCGGCGGGCAAGAAGTACGCGGACGCCGTCAAGGACGACAAAGGCGCCTCGAAGTGGTTCTGCAGCGAGCCGCTCGCGGCCGAGCACGCCTCGATCGTCGTCGAGGATTCGGCGCAGCTGACGACCGACGGCGTCGGGCTCGTGTTCTCCGCCGTCGAGGCCGACGTCGCGCGCGAGGTCGAGCCCCGCTGCGCCGAGAAGGTGCCCGTCATCTCGACGGCCAGCGCCTTCCGCTACGAGCCCGACGTGCCCGTCTTCCTGCCCGGCGTGAACTGGGACCACGCCGCGCTCATCGACGTGCAGCGCAAGCGGCGCAACTGGAAGGGCTTCGTGTCGCCCGGCCCGAACTGCACGACCGTCGGCCTCGCCATGACGTTGCGTCCGCTCGACGTCGCGTTCGGCGTGAGCCGCGTCATGATGACGTCGATGCAGGCGCTCTCGGGCGCGGGCCGCTCGCCCGGCGTCAGCGCCATGGACGTCCTCGACAACATCATCCCGTACATCCCCAAGGAAGAAGAGAAGGTCCAAAGCGAGACGCTCAAGATCCTGGGAAAGGTGGACGCCACGGGCGGCGCTATCACGCCCGCTAACATGACCGTGTCATGTACCTGCACGCGCGTGAACGTCCTCGAGGGCCACACCGAGTCCGTCTTCGTCGAGCTGCGCAAGAAGGCCGGCCTCGACGAGGTCAAGGCCGCCTGGCGTGAGCTCGGCGCCGACCTCGGCGCCCTCAAGCTCCACTCGGCGCCCAAGCACCTCATCAGCGTCACCGACGATCCCTTCCGCCCGCAGGTCCGCCTCGACCGCGACGCCGAGGGCGGCATGTCCACCGTCGTCGGCCGCCTGCGCGAAGACCATGCGCTGACGAACGGCGTGAAGTATGTGCTCGTCTCGCACAACACCCGCATGGGCGCGGCACGGGGGGCGATCCTCGTCGCCGAATACCTCACGAAGAAGGGCTACATCGGATAGCGAGCCCCTCACGCCGGCCCTCCCCGCCGGGCGGGGAGTTTAGCCCACCCCTCTCCCCGCCGGGCGGGGAGAGGGGGACTTGGAAAGGTCGGCAGGGCGGAAGTTGCGGAGGTCCCGGAGCAGGTCCGTGAGCGTCTCGGAGAGCTTGCTGAAGCCGGGCTCGACGAGATCGTACGTGGTCTCGTTCATGTACAGGTCGCGGCGCAGCTCGATCTGGATGGCGTGGATGTCGTCCACGGGTCGGCCGTGATGCGTCGTGATGTAGCCGCCCTTGTACGGATCGTTGAAGGCGACGCTGTAGCCGCGCTTGGCGAAGTGGGCCCCCACGAGGCGCGACAGCGCGGGTGCGCAGCTCGTTCCTTCGCGGTCGCCCGGCACGACTTCGGCGCGCGCGCGGCCTGGGTCTTTGTGCCCGGCGCGCCCGCGCGAGGGCATCGAGTGCCCGTCGACGAGGATCGCGAATCCGAAGCGCGCGCGCGCGCGGGCGAGCGCCTGCGCGAGCGTGTCGTGGTACGTCGCGTGGAGGGCGGTGCGCGCGCGCCACTCGTCGAGGGTCAGAGGACGCGCGATCGCCGGCACGCCCGCCGTCGTCACCGCCCAGATGAAGCCGCGCCCGTCGGCGTTGCGAGGCGCGGGGTGTTCGGGAACGGCGCCCGGCGAGACGTCATCGGCGTCGCGATTGAGGTCGCACACGAAGCGCGACAGGCGCGCCGCCAAGCTGACCTCGGGCCCGTCCGGGGCGCCGATGCGATAGAGCCGATCGACATAGAGGTCCGCGTCGCAGCGCACGTCGAGCTCGGGCGAGAGCGTCGCCTCGAAGCCATGCGTGGCGACGCCGGCGTGCGGCACGCTGACGACGACGGCCGTCGTCGGTGCGGCGGGCATGCGCGGCGCGAACGCGCCGTCGACGATCGTGAACATGGATCCTGGTTCGTCGGACATGCCTCGCCTGCCTCCCGTTACCAGCTCATCCTGTAGCCCAAGTCGCCCATGAGACCGGCGACGTTCCCGCGGACGTAGTCGCCGTGCGACGTGCGCCCGAGATCCACCCAGAGATAGCGCGCGCCCACGATGAGCCGCCCCGGCGGCAACGGAAACGACGCCTCGGCGTCTGCCTGGAGCGCGATCGACCAAGCAGACGCCGAGATCGTTGCGCCCGAGCTCGACAGATCGGGCGTGAGCCTCGTGCCGGCGATCGACACGCCTGCGCCGGCGCCCGCCGACAGCTCCGGAAGGCCCGCCATCCCGAAACGATAACGCGCGAGCGCGAGCAGCGGGACCTGGTTGATCTCGAGGCGCGAGGTCGTGGAGCTGACGCCCGGCACCGTGATGTCGCCGCGCAGATAGCCGGCGGTGAGGCCCGCGACGAACCGGGCCGTGCGCCGCGGTACGGGCAGCAGCACTTCGACGAAGGCCGCCGGACCGGCGACCTGTCCGAGGTTCGAGAAGAGGCCGAAGCGCGCCGCCGCGAGGACGCGCATCGGGGGCGGAAAGACCTCGACGCTCGCGGCCGCGCGCAGCGTGGGCCCCGCGGTCACGGCGATGACCTCGCGGTGAACGTCCCGCGCGCGCTCGGGCACGAACTCGGCGATGTATTCGCCTTCGTGCGCCATGCGCACGGCGCCGAGGCGGCCCCGGGGCGTCTCCCAGCTCAGACCGGGCACGAGGGTGGGCGTCCCGTTCCGATCGAAGGCGCGCGCGCGCAGCTCCGTCGCGCGGCGGCCGTCGGCCACGAAGCGCTCGTCGCTCACGGCGAGCGAGAGCGTCGCCGGGGAGCCGCCCGTGAGCAAGAGATCTTGAACGGCGTGGGCCTCGTCGAGCGTCACCTCGACGGTGATGGAGCCCTTGCCGGAGTAGAGAGCGGGCGGCGGCACGATCAGCATGCCGAGGCCGCCGGACATGACGCGCACCGAGTCGGGCTGCCCGTCGACCGTGGCGCGCGCGCGGTCGGCCGAGGTGGGATTGCCGAACTGATCGTGGGCCGACACGACGATGCGCGCCTGGGCGCCGCCGCCGATGACCAGGCGGCGCAGGCTCGGCGAGAGCGTGAGCGAGCGCGGCGGCCCCGCGAGCAACGGCACCGCCGCCTCGGCGCGCGCGAGCGGCGTCCCGGCCAGCGCCGCCGTGAGCGCGAGCGCGCCCGCGCCCACGCGCCGCGGCACCTCGACGAGGAAGCGCGCCTGGCCCGGTCCGCCGTCGCCGATGGGGTGGACGAGCCCCTCCGCGGCGCGAAGCGAGAGTCGGCTGGGCGTGGCCGGCTCACCCGAGGCGTCGAGGGCTAGCACGGCCACCTCGGCGAAGCTCGCCACCTCGGCCGCGGGCGGTCCGATGATGAGGACGCGCCGGTAGGGCGCAGGCTGCAGATCGACCTCTGTCTCGTTGACGTTGCCGTTGTGATCGACGGCGCGGGCCGTGCCCACGCGCACGCCGGGCGGCACCTCGATGGGGATCTTGACGTGCCCCTGCTTGTCAGCGGCTACCGGCCCGAAGGATTTGTCCCCCACGCTCAACGTGACCTCGGCGAGCGGGCTCGTGCGCAGCGGCATCTCCGTGTTCGCGTGCAGCGGCAGCCGCGTGACGCCGCGCAGTCCCTGCGCGCCGCCACTGAACTCGGCGACGAGCAACGCGACCTCGGGAAATCGATCAGCGGGCGCCAGGTAGCGCGCCGTGAAGTGCCCGGGCACGCCCGTCGGACGCGGCAACTCCAGCGTTCCCATAGTCGCAAAGGTGCGCGTCGGCGTGAGGGCCTCGCTGCCGGGACCGCTCACCTCGACGTTGATCGTCACCTCCGTCTCGGCACCGAGCAGCAGGAACTCGCGCGCCGGGGTGAGCGTGACCTGCACGCCCGCGGGAGCCAACGCCGGAGCCCGCGTCGGCGTCGACCCTTGCGCCGATGCCTGGCGCGCGAGCGCCAGCGCGAGCAGCGCGGGCGCCAGTCGGCCGTGGGCAGCCGCCCCGCGCATCAGAGCTCCTGCAAGACCGGCAACGTCAAGCGGAAGACGGTCACCACCGCCTCGTTCCACGGCCCCGGGTCTTCGGGCAGCACGAGATCGCCGCCCATGCTGCGCGCGATCTCGCGGCTCACCGCCAGGCCCAGCCCCGTTCCGTGCTCCTCGCCCGTGGTCGTGAAGAAGGTCTCGAAGAGCCGCGCGCGCACCGCCTTGGCGACACCCGAGCCGTTGTCGGCCACGTCGACGGCGACGAAGCGAGGATCGGCCGTGACGATCTGCGCCCGCACCTGGATGAGTGGGGCGGCCACCGACGCCACCGCGTCGAGGGCGTTCGCGATGAGGTTGATGAGGATCTGCTCGAGCGCGTGCGGCAAAACGGCGAGCGGCGGCACGTCGGGGGCGATCTGCGTGCGCATCGTGGGGCCCTTGCGCAGACGGTAATCGAGGAGCGACGTCACGCGGACGAGCACGGGCCCGACCTCGGCGCGGCGCTTGGCGTTCTGGGGCACGGGCGCCGTGAACTGGCGCAAGTTCGACACGAGCGCCGTGAGCCGCTCCGACTGGTCGACGATGTGGCGCGCGAAGTCCAGGACCTCTTCGAGCTCGAGGCGCTCCTTCTCGAGGAGGAGCTGGCCGAGGCCCTTGATCGCGAAGAGTGGCTGCCGCAGCTCGTGGATCTGCTGCGCCGCGAAGCGGCCGAACTCGGCGAGGCGCCCCGCCGACGTCAAGAGGTCGCGCAAGCGCGCGAGCTCGGCCTCCAACTGCTGCTCCCGCGTCATCGTTTCCACAAGTCTCCCGGCTCGCGCGCGAGCCTGGGCGGGCGCGTCGGGCGCCGCACGAGGGTCGCGCCGGCGCCGCGCCGCCGGCCGGCGAGATCCTCCGCCTCGACGGCGACGTGGTTGGGGCCCTCGCGCAGCGGTACGACGGCCGTGAACCGTCCGTCGCCGCCCACGGTGGTCTCGGCACCGTTGACCGTCACGAGCGATGCGGTCCCGACGTGGCCCTCGATCCGGGCCGTGTCGCCGCGCCGCTCGCTTTCGGGCCAGACGACCTGCAGCAGGACGTCCTCGGGGATCTTTTCGGGATCCTCGGGTGGCGCGCCGGCGCGGAGGCTGCGCGTCTCCGTCCCCTCGGGCACGAGGACGGTCTTGCCCGCGCTGGCGAAGCGCGCCTTGCCCCTGAGGGTGGCCACCGACACCTGGCCGTGCTCGTCGGCCTGCACGACGACATGGGCCGGCCCCTCGGTCGACGTGGTCGTCTCGCGGGCCGTGATCGCGAGCGTCTCGTTCGCGGCCTCCACGCGCGCGACCACCTTGCCGCGCCGTAGGTCGACGCTCGAGCTGGCGGCCGACAGCCGATCCAGCCGGATCTCGACCTTCTCGCGCAGCTCGATCTCGCCGCCGGCCGAGAGGCGAAGCACGGCGTGGGCGCCGGGAACCGTGCGCACGAGGTCGTCGCGCGTGAGGAGGTCGCCCCGGTGGATCGAGATCCAGCGGCCGTCACGATAGGCGTCGACCTGGCCATCGGCCGATACGACCTGGAAGATGCGGGCGTCCGACGGAGCGTCCGCGCCGGCCGCCCCCTCGGAGCCGGCCGCCGGCTGAGCGGGGCGGCGCGTCGGCCGCTCGAAGAGCGCACGGGAGAGCCGCGAAGCGGCGACGACGCCGCCCACGACGGCGAGCACGAGGGCCGCCGTGCCGAGGTGGCGCCATCGGCCCACCGCCGTCTTCGGGAAGAGGGGAGGGCCGCCGATCATGCGAGGGCCGCCTTCTCGACGGCGATGGGGAACGTCATTTGGAAGCTCGAGCCTCTGCCGAGCTCGCTTTGCACCTGGATCGTGCCACCGTGATCCTCGATGGTCTTGTGCACGACGGAAAGACCCATCCCGACGCCCGACCAATCGCCGGCCTTCGTCGTGAAGAACGGGTCGAAGATACGCGGCAGGTGCTCGGCGTTGATGCCCCGACCCGTGTCGGTCACCGTGACGCGCGCCAACCTCTCGGCCGTCACCGACGTCTCGAGGGTCAACGTCCCGCGGGAACCGGCGCCGGCAGCGGCATTCCCGCTGGACATGGCGACGCACGCGTTCTGCATGAGCTGGATGAAGGCTTCCTGGAGCTGGGTTGCGCTGCCGCGGATCATGGGCAGGGACTGAGCATACCGGCGGACGACGTGGATGCCAGCGCTCCGCAGATCGGTCGGCCCGCACAGCTCGAGAGCGTCGTCGAGGACGCGCCCGAGCTCGAGGGGTCCGTAATCCTCTCCGCCCTGGCGCTGGGCGAAACGCAGCAGGTTCTGCACGATCTTGCGAATGCGCAGCGCCTGCGTCTCGACGTCCTGCACGAGCGGCCGCGCCGGGTGGTGCGGCGGCAGGTCGACGATGAGGAGCTGGGCGATTCCGAGGACGCCGGCGAGGGGGTTGTTGATCTCGTGAGCGACCCCGGCGCCCAGCTGCCCGATCGCGGCGAGCGAGCGCGACCTCAACAAGAGATCTTGGGCCTCGCGGAGCTCCCGGGTCTTGTCCTCGACGCGCCGCTCGAGCGTTTGGTTCCACGACATGATCTCGCTCGTCTGCTGCGTGATCTTGGCGCGCGCGCCGTCGAGCCCCTCGGCCATCCTGTTGAAGGCGATCGCCAGATCGCCGAGTTCGTCGTCAGCGCCCTTGGCGATGCGCGTCTCAAGGTGGCCAGCCGCGATCTGCCGCGACCCCGCCGAGAGCGTCTCGACGCGCGAGGCGAGCCGCCGCGCGAAGGTTCGGGCCGCGATCGAGCCGACGACGATCGAGACGCCGAGCCAGAACAGCGTCGCCGAGCGGATGCGGTTGACGGGCCGCAGGGCGGCGTCGGCGGCCTTCTCGACGACGACGCCGAATCCCCAAGGTCCCGTGGGCGCGTAGGCGGCGATGACGGGCCGGCCCGAGCTCGCGTAGGCCGCGACCGTCGCGGCGGTGGCGAGCTCGCCCTCGTGGCCGCCCGGGGGTTGTTGCGCCTCGAGATGCGCCACGCCGTCCGTCGCGCCGGCCGCGACGAGCCGCGCGCGCGCGTCCAGCAACCTGACGTCGGTCTCGCGATCGGACAGGGCCTTGACGTAGTCACCGAGCCGCTTGAGCGAGACCTCGGCCGTGAGCACGCGCTTGCCGCCGCCCAGCTTGGGGTCGAAGGCCACGGCGAGGACGACGTGCGGCACGCGCGCCGGTCCCCCCAGGAAGACCGGGCCCACACCGTCGCCGCGCGACAGCGCCTGACCGAGCGGGGCCATGAGGCCGACGCCCTCGACGTCCGTGGGCCGCATCGGCTCGTGGTTGCGAAAGGTCTCGTACGCCGACGGCGTCTCGAGGTAGGCGGGCAGGCCCACGGGCGCGCCGTGCTCGTCGAACATCGCGATCGCGCAGAAGTCGTCGCTCTGGTGATAGACGAGCTGGAGGAACTTCAGGAGACCTTGGGCCGACGGCGCGTCGCCGGGCCCGGCCCGCGTCAGATCGAAGATGCGCGCATCGGTTCGCAGGATCGACACGAGGTTGCCCATCTCGCTGCCGGCATGCTCGGCGACCTGCTTGGCGACCGTGAGCTCGTTGTCCTCGATGGCGGCGCGCAGCGCGTCCTGGCCGATGCTGAGCCACCAATACCCCGCGATTGCGAGCGGCACGGCGGACACGCCGAGCGCGAGCAGCGTCAGCTTGAGCTTGAGCCTCACGGTGGGCCCCCCGCGCACGGGCAGGCCGGTGGCGCCGCGGACCCGGCGGCGGCTGCGTCCGCATTGAGATAGGTGAAAGCGAGCGGTAGCATCCCGATGCCGCCCACTGGGTCCTGCGCGAACACCGAGACCGCGCCGGCGCCAGGCGGCGTGAACCCCTCGATGCGGTTCTGACTGACGTAGACGGGGCAGCGCAGCTGCGAGGCGCTCGAGCCGTCGGCGCCAAACCAGATGCGCGTCAGGGGCGCGTCGCGGAAGAACTTGCCGACGATCGTGATGGGCATGCAGCCAGCGGGCGGACCCGACGTCGGCGTGAGGGCGCGCACCTCGGGTTGCCCGACGAAGTTGAAGCTGCCGGAGAGATCGATCGAGAGCGTGCCCGTGCGAACCGTCAACGTCACGAGGCCCGGATCATGCTGCGGCGTCGTCCCTTGAATGAGGTTCGCGCTCGCGACCGTGCCACCGTTCGGCTCGAGCAAGGCGCCCCCGACGAGCACCTGGGTGCCTGTGATGAAGTTGTCGCCCATGACCGAGATCTGCGTCCCGCCCGTCGACGGCCCCTCGAACGGCCCGAACGTCGTGACGACGGGTGCCACACCGACGGCCAACGTGGTCTCGGCTCGCTGGGAGTTCGTCGCCGTGTCGTGCGCCGTGACGATGACGTTGAGCGGCTGCCCGTTCTGCATGGGATTCGGAACGACGAAGAGAAAGCGACAGGTCGCCTGGTGCACGTTGGGCGCCAACTGGGGGCATGTCCCCGACAGCAAGACGTCGCTCGACGTCACGATGAAGTCCATCGACGACAGGTATCCGAAGCCGTCGTCGGCCCTGAAGGCGACCGGCACCTCGGCGCCGGCGTTGACGATCGCGCCCGCGACGGGCTCGTCGATCGTGACGACGGGGTTGGTCCTGTCCGGCCCGAGCGAGACGAAGCCCGCGCCGAGCCGGGCGAGCGCACCCCGCGGATCGCGGACCTCGACGTCGTAAGAACCGGCGGCGATGCCCGCGTGGAGCTCCGCCGCGAGCTCCGACGTGCTGAGCCACCTCAGCGAGTCGGCGGCCAGGCCGCCTTCGCCGCCCGAGCTCGGGGCGAGGAAGGCGCTAAACGCGCCGAGCTCGATCGTCTCTTGCCCGCCGGTCGTGTCGATGTCGTAGACGGGGCGAAAAGGACCGCCCTGGATCACGATGGGGATCTGGTCGTCGTTGTAGGCCACCGCGGGCGTGACCGCCGAAATCGTGACCGCCGGCTCCGTGCTACCCGCGCAGCCCGCGGCCGCGCCGCCCGCGACCGCGCAGCCGACGACCACGAGCACCGCGACGCCGAGCCGGGCGCGCTCGGGGATCCTCATTGAGGTCCATACTACCGCCAAGGGCGAGTCAATCGTATTTCAATCCGGGTCGACCCTGGTGATCAGTCGAAAAAGGCCTCGGTGCGGATCTGGAGCTTTCGGCTCACTCCGCGCGCGATGAGCTCGCGCTTGAGCTCGCTGATCATCGCACCGTTGCCGACGAGGTAGAAGGTCGGGACCCGCAGCGTCGGCAGCACCTCGAGGACGGCGGCCGTGATGCGCCCGCGCGCGCCGGTCCATGACACGCCGGGAGCCGTCAGATGAATCGAGAGACTCGCGCCCGCGTGCGCCGCCAGCTCCTCGACCTCGGCGCGAGCGAAGAGGTCGGACTCCTCGCGCGCGCCCCAGAAGACATGGCGACGGCCCGGCTCGGAGCGCGTCGCCAGCTCGCCCAACATGGGCATGACCGCCGCGAGACCCGTGCCGGTCGCGCCGAAAACGACGTCGCCCGCGTGGGCGGGGTCGAGCACGAAGAAGCCGTGCGGCCCCGTGAGGTTGATCTCCGCGCCCAGCGGCAACGTCATGAGGTAACCCGAGGCCGCGCCCTCGGGCATGACGCGAATGATGAAGCGCAGGCGATCGCAGTCGACCGTCTGCGAAGCGATCGAGTAACTGCGGCGGGGCGGGGCGGCGCCCTGCGAGGTCTCGGCCTCGTCGACGGCGACTGAGACGAACTGGCCGGCGCGAAATGGCAGGCGCGGGGGAGAGCGCATCTCGAAGACGAGCTCCGCGATCCCCGGCGCAATCATCGACCGGGCGCCGAGCGCGGCGACGAGGGATGCCATGCCCCGGCACGATATCAGAGTGTGTTAGGTTCCGCTCATGCCGAACCTTCGCGCGATGCAAATGGTCCTCGCGGTCGTGATCGCCACCCTCGGCTGCTCGAGGCACGACGAGGCCGGTAAGGCGTCGGGCGTGCCGCCCCTGCCGGCCGCACCAGCGGCTCCCGCGCCGGCCGCTTCGGTGCCGGTGGCCGCGCCCGCGGCGAAGCCCGTCGATCCCAACGCCAAGATCACGGGGCAGGTCATCGTCGCTCCGTCCATGCGCGCGCACGTCGCACCCACCGACACGATCTACATCGTCGCGCGCCGCATCCCCGACAACCCGAGCGCGCGCGGCTCGCTCGTCGCAGTCAAGAAGGTCCCCGCCACGAAGTTTCCGCTCGACTTTGAGCTCTCCGCGGCCGACATGCCCTTCCAGAACGGCGCGTTCGAGGGCGACCTCCAGCTGTCGGTGCGAGACAACAAGAGCGGCGATCCCATCGTGCGCCGCAAGGGCGACGTCTTCGGGATGCTCCCGAAGGTGCGTGTGGGCGCGCGGGAGGTGAAGCTCCCGCTCGAGCAGCTCCAGAAGGAAGACGAGTCGCTCGCCGCCGGACCGATGGCGGGCGGCGGTCTTCCCCCCGGGCACCCCTGAAACGGGCCGCGCGGGGAGCGGCGAGCCGGGCCTTTCGTCATGGTACTGTCTGCGCCATGCCGGATTACAAGACACTGCGGGAAATGGTCAGCCACCGCGTGACCTTCGAGTTCGACACGGGTTCGAAGGTCGTCGGGTACATCGCCTCGTGCGCCCCGCCGAGCGGCCCCGTCCAAATGGTGACGCTCTCCAAGGTCCAGATCCTCGACGCCGCCAACAACGTCGTGGGGAAGTACGACGAGTATCCCTTCGTCCCCAACAACCTTAT
>DASZFV010000208.1:0-2966 GCA_035939455.1 Polyangia bacterium | reverse complement strand
TGGCCTTCGCGCTCGGGCGCCCCGTCGACGTCATCGCGCAGAACGATTCGGGTGCGTTCGCGACCCGCCAGGCGCTGGCGCGCGAGCTCGGAGGCGGTCAGGATCGGCTGCGTGGCAAGCGCGTCGTCGTCTGGGAGCTCGCGAGCCGCGAGCTCGCCGTGGGCGACTGGAAGGCCGTCGAATGGCCGAAATAAACGGGGGCGCGGCGACCTCCGCGCGCACGGCGTTCGTTACGGGGGCCGCGGGCGTCATGGGCGTTCGCCTCGTGCGCGGGCTCGTAGAGGCGGGCTGGCGCGTGCGCGCGCTCGTGCTGCCGGGGGACGCGCTGCGCGCGCGCCTCGCCGGGCTCGGCTGCGACATCCGCGAGGGCGACGTGGCCGACGCGGCCACTTTGCGGGGCGCCTGCGCGGGGGTCGACACCGTCTATCACCTCGCCGCCGTGATCCTCTCGCACGATCCGTCGGTCTTCGCGCGCGTCAACCGCGAGGGCACGGCGCACGTCGTGGCGGAGGCGGCGCGCGCCGGCGTGCGTCACTTCATCTACGTGTCGTCCGCGTCCGTGACCTATCCGAAGCGGACGCCTTACGCCGACTCGAAGCTCGCGGCGGAGGAGCTCGTCAAGGCCGAGCGTTCGTTCGCCCACACGATCGTGCGGCCCACGCTGGTCTACGACGTGGGCGGCGGACAGGAGCTGCTCCTGTTCCTCGACTATCTGCGGCGTTTCCCCGTGGTCCCTTTCATCGGCGCCGGCCGGGCCCTCAAGCGCCCCGTGTGGGCGGGCGACGTCATCGACGGGCTGCTGCGCCTCGCGGGCAAACATGTCGCGCACGGCAAGACCTACAACTTCAGCGGTGGCGAGGCCATCGCGATCGCCGACTTCGGCCGCCTCCTGCTCCGTCATCACGGCGAGCGCCGTCTCTTCCTGCCGGTTCCCGTGCCGATCTGCCGCGCGCTCGCCTTCGTGCTCGGACGCCTCATGAAGCGGCCGCCGCTCACGGCGAGCGCGATCGCCGGGATCGTGAACGAGGCCGATCTCGACCCGGCGCTCGCCATGCGCGAGCTCGGCTATCGCGCCATGCCCGTCCGCGAGGGGCTGAGCCTTTGCTTCCCCGTCAAGTCGTCTCCGACGCTCCGCGAGCGCTCCGCGCTCGTCTCGAAACCCGAAGGGAACTCACCATGACCTCGCGAAAGACGTCGTTCGTATCTCCGCTCATCGTTTTCCCTTTGCTGTTGGCGCTCTCCTTGTGCGCTTGCGCCACGCTCTCGGGGGCGCCCCCGACGGGGACCGAGGAGAAGCCCACCGACGAAGACCTCGCGGCGAGCAAACGCGTCGGCGAGAGGGCGGGAGGCCTCATCGTGTGGTCGAGCTCTCGCAACGGCAACCACGATCTCTTCACGATGAAAACCGACGGGTCGGACGTGAAGTCCATCACGAAGGGCGACGAGGTCGATTGGTTCCCGCGCTTTTCACCGGACGGCTCGAAGATCCTGTTCTGCCGCAGCAAGAAGGGTTGGGTCAGCGAGAAGGACGCCAACATCAGCTCCAAGTGGGATCTCTGGACGGTGCACCCCGACGGCAGCGAGCCCACGAAGGTCGTCGAGGACGCGACCTGGGGAAGCTGGACCAGCGCCGACCACATCATCTTCGTGCGCGACGGCAAGATCCTGCGCACCAAGCTCGGCCCGGACGGCGCCGGCAAGGAGCACCTGCTGCTCGACGGAAACAAGGCCACGACGCTCGACGGGGCCGAGCTGCAGCAGCCCGAGCTCTCTCCCGACGGGCGCTACATCGCCATCACGCTGCGCGGCTCCCGGCGCGAGACGGGCATCTGGAGCCTCGACGACAAGACGTGGACGAAGACCGGTCTCGGCTGCCAGATAAACTGGGCGCCCGACGGCAAGACGATCTATTGGATGAATCCCACGGGCAACGGCGGCAGTGAGGTCTTCCGCATGCCCATCGTCGACGGCGCGCCCCCCGCGAAGGCCCCGAGCGACGACGAGATTCGATTCATGGACATGCCGGGGCGCCGCTCGCACGAATACTTTCCGCAGCTCTCGCGCGATGGCAAGTGGCTCGTCTGGGGCATCACGCAGCGCGGACACGATCACGACATCGCCGACTACGAGATCTATCTGTGGGAGGTGGGCACGCCGCCCGAGACGGGCGCGGCGCGGCTGACGTTCCACTCGGCCAACGATCGCTGGCCGGACATCTTCATCCCGAGCGCGGCGGGCGCCGGGGCACCGGCCGTCGACGCCGAGGGGGGCGAGACCGCCGACAGCGGCGGCGCGAAGGCCGACGGCGAGAAGACCAACGCCGAGAAGGCCCCGTCCCACACCAAGAAGAAGCACAAATGAAGCCGGAGCGCGTCGCCATCCTCGGCGCCGGTGGATTTATCGGGTCGCACCTCGTGCCGGCGCTGCTCGCCGAGCGCGAGGACCTCGAGATTGTGGCCGTCGACCTGACGTTCGAGAAGCTCGTCTCGACGGATCCGCGCGTGCGCTTCGTGACGGCGTCCGTCGATCAGCCGGGGTTGCTCGACGAGGTGACGGCGCTCTGCTCGACGGTGGTGTCACTCACGGCGCTGTGCAACCCGTCGCTCTACAACACGCGGCCACTCGACGTCATCGACGCCAACTACACCGACCTCGTGCCGCTCGTGAAGCTGTGCGAGGGACGCGGGGTTCGCCTCCTTCATTTCTCGACGTGCGAGGTCTACGGCCGGCGCGCGCTCGACGCCCAGGGCCACGGGACGCCCACGATGAACGAGGAGACGACGGGGATGTTCCTCGGTCCCGTCGACCGGGAGCGTTGGACCTACGCCTGCGCCAAGCAGCTTCTCGAGCGCGTGATCTGGGCGCACGGTCTGCACGGCGCGCTCGACTTCACGATCGTCCGCCCCTTCAACGTCATCGGGCCGCGCATGGACTTCGTGCCGGGCGTCGACGGCGAGGGCGTGCCG
>DASZFV010000207.1:0-2947 GCA_035939455.1 Polyangia bacterium | reverse complement strand
GAGGGCGCGGTCGGCGAGCCCGAGACGCTCGAGGATGCCGAGCGCGCGGGCGCGCGAGGCCGCGCGAGGGAAGCCGAAGTAGGCCGCGTGGAAAGTCAGGTTCTCGAGGACGTCGAGGCCGCGATCCGGGTTCGGCCGTTGCGGGACGACGCCGATGCGGCGCCGCACGGCTACGGCCTCGGCGACGACGTCGGCGCGGCCGATCGACGCCTGCCCGCCCGACGGCAGCACGCGCGTCGTGAGGATGCCGATGGTCGTGGTCTTCCCGGCGCCGTTGGGCCCGAGCAGCCCGAAGAACTCGCCCTCGCCCACCGAGAGGTCGAGTCCGTCGAGCGCGACGATCCCCGCGGCCGTGAGCGTGCCGCCCGTGGGCGCCATGGCGGCGCCCGGCGGCATGCGCGGGGGACCCGCGAGGCCGGCCGCGGCACCGCGCCCGCGACGCGGCTTGGGCGCTGGGTAGACTTTGCGCAGGCCGCGCATCTCGATGCCGGCGGATATGGAGGTGGACGCGGACACGCGGCGGCTCGGCGCCGCATGGTAGCCGAGGTCATGCCGCCGCGGCGTGCGATCGTGCGACAATGCGCGCGTGCTCCTGAAGATCGTCCAGACCGGAGATCCCGTGCTGCGCGCGCCGGCGCGGCCCCTCACGGCGGCCGACCTCGCGACGGCCGAGCTCCAGCAGCTCATCCAGCTCATGCGCGAGACGATGCGCGACGCGCCCGGCGTGGGCCTGGCGGCGCCGCAGGTGGGCGTGCCCCTGCAGCTCGCCGTCATCGAGGACGTCGGCGAGAGCGAGGCGCAGGAGCGCAAGCCCATCCCCTTCCATGTCATCGCGACGCCTCACCTGACGCTGGGCGACGAGGTCGTCGAGCACAACGAGGGCTGCCTGAGCATCGAGGGTTTCCAGGCGCTCGTGCCGCGTGCGCGCACGGTGACCGTCGAGGCGCTCGATCACCATGGCCAGCCCGTCACGATCCGCGCGGCCGGCTGGTACGCGCGCATCCTGCAACACGAGATCGATCACCTCAACGGCACGCTCTACATCGACCGCATGAAGACGCGGACGTTCTCGTCCACGCGCAACCTCGCTAAGTCTCGATGACCCGGCGGCGACTGCCCTGCTGGCGCGGATCGTAGACGCCCGTCGTCTCGCCCGTGAGGTCCTCCTCCTCCTCCTCGTCCGCGCTCGTGACCTCGAGCGTGCCGGAGCGCCACGACGCGAGGGCCGCCTCGAGCGGGAGACCCACGCTCAGGCAGTCGGCCATGGCGTCGACGAACTCCGCCTCGTCCTCCTCCGTCGTGCCGGTCGGCGCCGTCCAGGCGTCGGCGAGCCGCGCCGGCGTCGACGGATCCACCGCGAAACGCGCGCGCACGTGCGCCACCTCGTCGAAAACGGACCCGACGGTGATCCCGTCTCGCCCCCTTCTCCCATTCCCCGAATGACCCATGCTGTCCTCCTTGCTTCGACCTTTTCAGGCTACACCCGGCGCGCGCGGAGGGCCCCCCTGAAAAATGAACGGCGCGTGTAAATTGTTGGCGCAGCTCGGGCCAAACGCCTGTGTCGCGCAGGTTACGGGCGCGCCCGGCCCGGTGGCGTTTCGGAAACCGAGCTTCTATGCTGGCCGCGAAATGCTGCGAATCATCGACGCCAAAGACCCGGATTATTCCGCGCGCTTGCGTCCGCTCTGCGAGCGCAGCGCCGAGACGCCGCCGTCGATCGAGGCGGCGGCCCGCGACGTCATCCACCAGGTGCGCCGGCGCGGCGACGCCGCCGTCCGCGAGCTCACCGAGAAGTTCGAGAAGCGCGCCCTCGACGCCCTCGAGCTGCCGCGCGCGACCTGGCTGGAACAGGCGAGCCACGTCGCGCCGGGCGTGCGCCTCGCGATCGAGCGCGCCGCCATGCGCGTGCGTCGCTTCCACGAGCGCGAGACGTATTCCTCCTTCGAGCTCCGCGAGGGCGGCGCGCGCGTCGGCCTGCGCGTCGCGCCGCTCGCGCGCGTGGGCCTCTACGTGCCCGGCGGGACGGCGCGCTATCCGTCGACGGTCGTGATGACGGCCGTGCCCGCCAAGGTCGCGGGCGTGCGCGAGGTCATCATGACGACGCCGGGACCGTCGCCCGAGACGCTGGCGGCGGCGCTCGAGTCCGGCGTCGATCGCGTGTTCGTCATGGGTGGCGCCCAGGCCATCGCGGCCTTCGCCTACGGCACGGAGAGCGTGCCGCGCGTCGACAAGATCGTCGGCCCAGGGAACGCCTATGTCGCCGCCGCCAAGCGCCTCGTCTTCGGCGACGTCGGCATCGACTCGATCGCCGGTCCCACCGAGCTCGTCGTGGCCGCCGACGACAGCGTCGACCCGAGCTGGGTGGCCGCCGATCTGCTCGCGCAGGCCGAGCACGACGTGCTGGCCGTGCCGATCCTCATCGCCGTGGGCCGCGACGTCGGCGAGCGCATCGCCGCCGAGATCGAGCGGCAGGTCAAGACGCTGCCGCGGCGCAAGATCGCCGAGGCGGCGCTGCGCGACCAGGGCGCGCTCATCGTCGTCGACGGCGTCGACGAGGTCGTGCGGGTCATGAACCTGCTCGCGCCTGAGCACGCCGAGCTCGCGCTGCGCGACGCGCGCGCCGTCGCCGAGCGGATCACGACGGCGGGCGCGCTCTTTCTCGGGGCGCACACGCCCGAGTCGGTGGGCGACTACATGGCGGGGCCCAGCCACGTGCTGCCCACGGGCGGCAGCGCGCGCTTCTTCTCGCCGCTCGGCGTCGCCGACTTCGTCAAGCGCACCTCCCTCATCGAGTACGACGCCGCGGCCCTGGACGCCCAGGGCGCCGACATCGAGGCGCTCGCCGAGGTGGAGGGGCTGCAGGCCCACGGCCGCGCCGTGAGCGTGCGCACCCGCGGCTGAGTCCGGGTACAATCGCGCCGTCATGAGCGACGCCGCCGGCCCGCGC
>DASZFV010000206.1:0-7940 GCA_035939455.1 Polyangia bacterium | reverse complement strand
GTGCCCGTGGCGGCGGTGATGTGAGCGTCCCGCTCGATCTCCTTGTCGCGGGCCTCCGTGGCGGCGATCTCGCGTCGCCGCTGCGCCTCGTTGAGGGACACCTGGCCCGCCGCGATCCTCGCCTTCAAGCTCGCGATCTCTGCGCGCAGGTCTGAGAAGCCCCGGTCGGCTTCGATGCGACGGCTGGATTGCGCCCGCAACGTGGGAAGCCAGGGCTCGACATGATTGAGGCGCTCGTAGCGGGCGGCGGCGACGGTGTCCCAGGGCAAGGGATCCTTGAGCTCGCCCTCGCCCACCTTGGCGACATCGCTGCGCGAGGGCAGGACGATGTCCGAGGCCACGCCGCGAAGCTCCGTCGAGGCTCCGCTCGGCCGATAGAACTTGCTGATCGTGATCTTGAGCGCGCCCGGATCGTAGCTGTGCGCGGCCTTGACCCGATCCATGACCGTCGCGAGGGGCAAGATCGACTGCACGGTGCCTTTCCCGAAGGTCGTCGAGTCGCCCACGATGACGGCGCGCCCGTAGTCTTGCAGCGCGCCGGCGGCGATCTCGGAGGCGGAGGCGCTGAAGCGGCTCGTGAGCACGACCAGCGGCCCATCGTAGACGACGCCGGGATCGGGATCGGTGTCCACCTGGACGACGTTGTTCGAGTCGCGCGTTTGAACGACGGGCCCGCTCTTGATGAAGAGCCCCGTGAGCTTGATGGCCTCTTCGAGAGACCCGCCGCCGTTGCGGCGCAGATCGAGGATCACGCCGCGCACCCGCTCGGATTTGAGCTTGGCGAGCAGCTTCGTGACGTCGGCCGTCGCTCCGCTCGCGCCGCCGTCGCCTGAATAGAAAGACGCCAGATCGATCACGCCGAGGCGGACCGCCGAGCCATCGGCCTCCGGCTTCTCGATGATTTGCGCCCTCGCTTGCTGGTCCTCCAGCTTGATCTCCGCGCGGACGAGCTTGACCGTCCGGGGCGGGCCCGCCGACCCGACGGGCGGCAGGACGGTGAGCGTCACGACCGACCCCTTCGGGCCGCGAATGAGGCCCACGATGCGCGTGAGCGGCATGTCTGTGACGTCGACCGGCTCGCCCGCGTCCTGCGCGACGGCGGTGATGCGGTCACCCGGCTTGAGGAGGCCGCTCTTCTCGGCGGGGCTGCCGGGCACGAGCTCGTGCACGGTGCAGGCACCTTCGTCGCTGCTCAGCGACGCGCCGATACCGAACAGGGACAGATTCATCGCGATCGACAGCGATTCCATCTCCTCGTGGCCGAGGTAGTCCGAGTGCGGATCATAAACGTGAGTCAAGGAGTCGAGGTAGATCTCGAGGACCTCGTCCTCTCCGAGCGCAGTCATCATGCGGAGCTGCTGGGCGTGGCGGCGCGTGAGCGTCTTGGCGATCTCGGTGGCCGGCGGCTTCTTGTCGCCGAGCTTTTCCTGCAGGACCTCCGCCCGCAGCTGCTCGCGCCAGATGGCGTGTGCGCTCGTGAGATCGCGCGGCCGGGCCGCGCGGTCCCGGTCGAAGAGGAAGGTATCGTGACCGGTGAAATCGAAGGAGGTGGATCGAAGAAGCTCCGTGTCGTAAGCCGCCTGCTGGCCCAAGCGTTCGAGGTAGCGCTTGAAGATCGTCTGGGCGGGCCGCGTGTCGCCCTCCACCCGCGTCGCGTAGGCCAGCGTGCTGCGGTAGGCGGCGAGCTCGTCGACGTCGGTCTGGAGAAAGAGGGATCGCGATCCGTCGAGCGCCTCGAGGTACCGCTCGAGCAGCTTGCCCGCCAGCTGGTCGTCCAGCGGGTGATGCGCGAACTGAGACCCCGCGAGGAGCGAGGTCACGACGCGCGTGATGTTCGCCGCCGTCGTGGCCTTGTCGGCCGCGATCGGCGCGGCGCCGACGCCGAGCCGCCAGCTGAGGGCGACGGCGACGACGGCGGCGGCCACCGTCGTCCAGAGGGTCAATTTGACGGCGCGCCTCGGCTTCGTGTCAGGTCGACGGATCATTTGCTTCCGTGACGGTGGATCATCGGCGCGCCCAGCGCAACCGTCGTGGGCTCACGTCGCGGGCGCCTGGGCCGGATCGACCGCGCGCGCGAGCGCCTGTCGCATCCCCCGCGCGGCGCCCTCGATCGCCTCGGCGCCGCGCTCGAGTCGAAAAGGGTTGAGGCGCGGCAGGTCGGGGGTGGCCACGACGTGTAGGTTTGCCCGTTCCGGCACGCGCAGCGCCGGGCTGGCCCCTCGCCGCCACGGCGAGCGCGCCATCAAGTGGTGGAAGAGAACACGGTCGCCCGCCTCGACGGCCCCGAGGCCCGGGCGGTCGAGGATCCCGCCGTCCAGATAGAGGCGCCCGGCGATGCGGACGGGCTGAAACATCACCGGCGCCGCGCACGACGCGTGCACGGCGGGCGCGAGCTCACCGCTGCGCAGCACGGTGGTGCGCCTGGCGCCGACGTCGAACACCGACACGGCGAGCGGGACGCGACACTCCTCGAAGATCCTCACGGGGGCGATCGATTCGAGGCGCGCCCGGAAGAGCGCCCCGCGCAGCAGGCCGAGACCCGGGCGGACGTCCCAGAAGTGCTCGCGGCGCAGGAGCACCAGCTCCTCGCAGAGGCGGCGCGCCGAGACGCCCGAAGCCCAGAGCCCCGCGACGAGCGCGCCCGCGCTCGAGCCGCAGACGCGCGCCGGCACGAGCCCTTCGTCCTCGAGGGCTGACATCGCCCCCGCGTGCGCGAAGAACCCGAAGAAGCCCGAAGACATCGCCAGCGTGAAGGGCGCCGACGACAGCCAATCTCGAAGCGTGGGCATTCGCTCAGCATGTCGGCTTTTCGGCTTCACTTCGAGGAATCGTCGTTGGTCGACGTCGAAGCGACGACGACGGCCTCCCAGCTCTCTGTGACTGCGGCCATCTGAGCGCGCTGAGTCTGAGCTAGTATGCCGGCGTGACCGCGACGCCCCGGATCCTGGTGACCGGCGCCACCGGGAAGGTGGGCCGTGCGTTCATCGCCAGGTTACTCGCCGATGGCGCGTTCTCCCGCTTCACGGTGCGCGCTCTCTGTCACAGCCGAAAGCTCGACGTCGGCCCGCGCCTCGAGGTGATCACGGGCTCGATCGACGAACGGGGCGTCGCCGAGCGCGCACTCGCGGGCGCCACGCACGTGCTCCACCTCGCGACCAGCAAGGAGACGCCCGAGTCGATCATGGACGTGGCCGTCAAGGGGATGTTCTGGCTGCTGGAAGCCAGCCGCGCCGCGCCCACGTTCGAGCAGTTCATCCTCATCGGCGGCGACGCGGGGATGGGGCACTTCTTCTATCCACATCCGATTCCCGTCACTGAAACTCAGCGACACAGCGCCTATCCGGGGTGCTACGCGCTGTCGAAGGTGCTCGAAGAGGTGATGCTCGAGCAGTACGTCGTTCAATACGGCCTGGCCGCGTGCTGCCTGCGGGCGCCCTGGATCATGGAGAAGGACGACTTCAAGTTTCAGCTGTCGTTCGGCGACGACGTCTTCGGCGGGCCGCGCTGGCGCGATCTGGTGGGCGCCGAGGCCGCCGACCGCTACGCCATGAAAGGGGCCGTGCCCGTGATGCTCGATCCCGACGGCCGCCCCGTGAAGCGGAACTTCGTGCACGTCGACGATCTGATCGATGCGATCCTCCGGGCGATCGACAACCCCGCCGCCCACCGCCAGACGTTCAACGTCTGCATGGACGAGCCAGTCGACTACGGCGCGCTCGGCGCGTACCTCGCGGCGTCGCGCGGCCTCGAGACCGTGCCCGTTCGAACGCCGTACCATTCGACCTGGCTCGACAACGCCAAGGCCAAGTTCCTGCTGGGGTGGCGCCCGCGCTACGATCTCGAGAAGATGGTGGAGGCCGCCTGGACCTACAGGCGCCCGGCCGACGAGCCGCGGAAGGTGTGGTACCCCGGGTGACGTCGACGCCCGCCGTGGCGCGCCTGGCCGCTCGCAGCTTTCGGGACCGGTACGGCGCGGGACCGCTCTGGCTGTCTGTGGCGCCTGGGCGGGTCAACCTCATCGGCGAGCACACTGACTACAACGACGGCTTCGTGTTGCCGATGGCGATCGATCGACACGTCGCCATCGCGGCCGCGCCCGCGACGGCCGGTCGCGATCGGCTCCGCGTCTACAGCGACGCCCTCGCGACGTCGGTCGACATCCCGCTCGGCGGCGAAGTGAGCGCGGGAGAGCCGGCCTGGGCCAACTATCTGCGGGGCGTCGTGAGCGGCTTCGAGAAGCGGGGCGTCGCCGTCCCCGCCGTCGACGCCGCGATCGTCTCGGACGTTCCGCTCGGCGGCGGCCTCTCGAGCAGCGCCGCGCTCGAGGTGGCGATGGCCACATTGCTCGAAGTCGTCACGAAGGTCGCCCTCGAGCCGAAAGACAAAGCCCGGCTCTGCCGCGAGGCCGAGCACCAGTTCGCCGGCGTGCCGTGCGGCCTCATGGATCAGCTGGCGTCCGTGCTGGGGGACGACGCAGGCGCGCTGCTCATCGATTGCCGATCCGAAGCGGTGCGGGTGGTTCCCTTCGCAACGCGCGGCGCGAGCGTCCTCGTCTGCAACACCAACGTCAAGCACGCGCTCGCGGACGGCGCCTACGCGCGGCGTCGCGCCGAGTGCGCCGAGGCCGCGCGCGCTCTCGGCCTCGCCAGCCTGCGCGACGCGACGCCCGCGCGCATCGAGCAAGCCCCCGGGAGCCTCGACGCCGTGCTGCGCCGCCGCGCGCGCCACGTCGCCACGGAGAACGGGCGCACGCTCGCGGCCGCCGCGCACCTCGCGGCCGGAGAGCTCGCGCGCGTCGGCGCGCTCATGTACGAGAGCCACCGCTCGTTGCGCGACGACTTCGAGGTCAGCTCGGTCGAGCTCGACGCCCTCGTCGACATCGCGGGTGAGATCGGTGAGGCGGGCGGGGTCTTCGGCGCCCGCCTGACGGGCGGAGGCTTCGGCGGCTGCACGGTCACGCTCGTGCGCACGGAGCGCGTCGAGGCCGTGGTCGCGACCCTTGGACGCGAGTACCGCCGGCGCGTGGGCCGCGAGGCCACGCTCTTCGTCTCTCTGCCCGCGCGGGGTGCGCGCCTCATCGAGCCCGTGCTGGAGGATCATCGAGAGTGACGTTCGATCCCGAGCTGCACCCGCACCGCCGCTTCAACCCGCTCACGGGACAGTGGCTCCTCGTCTCGCCACATCGGATGCAGCGCCCGTGGCAAGGTCAGACGGAGAGCGGCGCCGCGGACCGCCGCCCCGCCCACGATCCGACCTGTTATTTGTGCCCCGGTAACCGTCGGGCCGGCGCCGCGGTGAACCCCAGCTACACGGGCACGTTCGTGTTCGACAACGATTTCCCGGCCCTCCTGCCCGGCGCCGGGTCAGCCACCGCCGCCGTCGGCGAGCCGTTGCTCCAGGCCGAGCCGACGAGCGGAGCTTGCCGCGTGATCTGCTTCAGCCCCCGTCACGACCTGACGCTCGCGGAGATGGACACCGCCGGGATCGCCGGCGTCGTCGAGACGTGGGCGGCCGAGACGGCGACGCTCGGCGAGACCTACCGATGGGTGCAAGTGTTCGAGAACAAGGGCGCGGTCATGGGCTGCTCGAACCCGCATCCCCACGGTCAGATCTGGGCCTCGAGCGCGTTGCCCAGCGAGCCGGCGCTCGAGGATCGGCAGCAGCGCGCCTACCTCGACGTCCATCGATCACCGCTGCTGTGCGACTACGCCCGGCGCGAGCGCGAGCTCTCGTTGCGCGTCGTCTGTGAGAACGATTCGTTCCTGGCCGTCGTTCCCTTCTGGGCGAGCTGGCCCTTCGAGACCTTGATCCTGCCGCGCCGGCCGGTCACGCGGCTGCCCGAGCTCGAGCCCGCCGAGAGGGCCGGGCTGGCGGCGCTTCTGGGAGGCTTGCTCGCCGCCACCGATCGTCTCTTCGGGGTGTCGTTTCCTTATTCGATGGGCTGGCACGGCGCCCCCTTCGACGCGGGGCCGCACGACCACTGGCAGCTCCACGCCCACGTCTACCCGCCGCTGCTGCGATCGGCGGCCGTCAAGAAGTTCATGGTCGGCTACGAGATGCTCGCGGAGCCGCAGCGCGATCTCACGCCGGAGCAGGCGGCTGCCCGTCTACGGGACCTGGTGCGAGGGTCTTGAGCGGGCGTTGGGCGGCTCCGGTGGCTTTTCTGTTCATTCCGGTTTTTGCCCCGAACCGGCGCGAAAGGCCGGGGACTGGGGGATCCGCAGATCAGCTCCGGCCTCCCAGACCTGCTGGCCTGACCGGGCTCTTATCCGCTCGGCTCGCCGACCTTCGCCGCCACGAAGGTGAGCACCCACTCGACTTTGCCGCGGCCGTTGAGCGGCGAGACGAAATGCGGGTGTGACGCCTCCGAGGTGCGCCCGAGGGCGAACCCGGCCCGTGCGGCGAGCTCGAACACCTCTTCGCACCCGAACCTGCGCGAGAGCGGTGCGTCCGGCGGGTACAGCAGCGGGCCGTGGTTGATCCAGCGTCCGCCGGGACGCAGCATCCGATTCGCCGCCGCCAGGAATGCCGGCAAGTCAGGCGGGACCTGGTCGATGAACCACGGCGTCACGATCGTATCGAACGTGCCTGGCACGAAGGGCGGCGCGAGACCGTTCGCCAACAAGAAATGGAAGTGAGCATCGTCGAGCGGACCGGCCGGCGCGCGGAGCGTCCACGGCTTGGCGATTCGCCCGACGTGCTGCACGGTGGGGCTCGACTCCGTGAGCCGCACGGACCCTCCACGAACGACCGTCTCTGCGACGAGAAAAAGGTAGGGATCGATGTCGACGACGACGGTGTCACTCGCCCCGCACAGGCGGTGAAGATCGTACGCCAGCCGGCATCCACCGGCGCCCACGACGAGCGTGCGCCCGAGGCTCTCGTCGCCGACGAGCTCCCGGACGGCCTCGAGCGACCGCTGGTTCTCGGGACTGGCTCCGTCATCCCATCCCCAATCGCGGTAGAGGAAGTGGATGTGCTCGACGACCCCGCGCGGGAGCCCCGCGCTCTCCGTGGGCGGCAGAGGACCGCCGAGCGCCGGGCCTACGACGTCGGCGATTTCACGAACCTGGTCGTTCACCGCCTTCGCCAGCGTGCGCAAGCGCGTCTGGCCGTCCCTGAGCATGCCGGAGCTGGACGCCTCCGCGTCGAGGCCGGCCAGCGTCTGCTCGCCCTGCGCGATGAGGCGCGCGAGCTGCTGTCGCCAGATGCTGACGTGTTCGTCGGGCCTCGGTAGCAACACGGCAATGCGCCCCACACGCGGGTATTCTTGCCCGCAGCGCGCGCAACTGATCTCCGGCCCCGCGAAATCCAGCCCGCCCGCGCAGCGCGCACATATGATCGTTTGCTTCAACGCCGCCAATGGACCTCCTTGTCTCAGGTCTTGATCAGGGCGCGCGCGCGCACCGAAACCCGAGGTATATCTCCCGATTCGAGGGGTCGTAGTCGTAACGAAGCCAGGTGGGAAGGTAGTAGGGACCCTCGGCGAAGTTGCCGACCTTGACGACGCGCGTGGCCGTCGGCGTCAAGTATGCGCAATTCGTGCAAGGGTCGACGAAGGCGGCGTCGTCGGGATAGAAATCCAGGTTCCACTCCCAAAAATTTCCCGCGAGATCGAGCTGGCCCCACAGTCCGGCGCCCAAGCTCGCCGTTCCCACGGGCGCGATGTTCCTCACGCCCGTGCACCACCCATCTGCGCAGCTGCCGGCGCCCGCGGGGTAGCAGCATCCGTAGATCGCATATTGATTCGTCGTTCCCGGCTCGGTCGAGCCCCAGGGGAACCTCCGCTGCTCGCCGCCGCCGGCCGCGGCGTACTTCCACTCCGCCTCGGTCGGCAGGAAGCCGCCGTCCCAGATGCAGAACGCGTAGGCCTCGTACCAGTTCAAGCAATTGATCGGGAGATCATCGTTCCCCAACGGCCACGTCGGGGAGTTGCCTTC
>DASZFV010000205.1:0-1669 GCA_035939455.1 Polyangia bacterium | reverse complement strand
GGCGTCGGCGAGGTCGCCGCAGCCATCACAGCAGACAGGGCAATCGCCACGAACGCGTTCATCCCGAGATTCTAACGCCGCCCGCGGACGCGCGCCCGCTTCCCTGCTAAATATGCGGCGCGGAGGCCGCACATGAAAATCGGAGTCTTCGGAACGGGAATGGTCGGCAAAACGATCGCGACGAAGCTCGCGAAGCTCGGTCACGAGGTGAGGATGGGCTCGCGCACGGCGGGGAACGCCAAGGCAGCCGAGTGGGTCAAGGCGAGCGGCGCCAAGGCTTCGCAGGGCACGTTCGCCGAGGCCGCCGCCTTCGGCGAGCTCTTGTTCAACTGCACGTCCGGCGTGGGCGCGCTCGCGGCTCTCGAGCTCGCGGGCAAGAAGAACCTCGGGAGCAAGATCCTCGTCGACGTCTCCAACCCCCTCGACTTCTCGAAGGGCATGCCGCCGTCGCTCGCGGTGTGCAACACCGACTCGCTCGCCGAACAGATCCAGCGCGCCTTCCCCGAGGCCAAGGTCGTCAAGGCGCTCAACACGATGAACGCCAACCTCATGGTCGACCCGTCGCTCCTCAAGGGCGACCACGACGTCTTCGTGTGCGGCAACGACGCCGGCGCCAAGGCCCAGGTCACCGAGCTCCTCAAGGGAGGCTTCGGCTGGGAGCACGTCGTCGACCTCGGCGATCTCACGGCGGCGCGCGGCCAGGAGATGTTCGTGATCTTCTGGGTCCGCCTCTTCAGCGCCGGCGGCTCGCCGATGTTCAACGTCCACGTCGTGAGATAGGCGCGCCTCGATCCGTCCGAGCAACGCCCGATAGCGGCGGCGGCCGTGGAGCACCCGATGGACCTGGACCGTCGCTCCCGCGCCTACTTCGGCGGGAACGTTCCGGCGGCGTAGCGGAGGGCGAGGTCGGCCGAGGCGACGTCGAAGTGGGCCTGTACGAGCCCGATGTTCGCCGCGATCACGGCGTCCTGCGCTTGGAGCAGATCGAGCTGCGTCGCCGTCCCGGCCGAGTACTGCGTCCGGATGAGGTCGAGCGACTCGTTCGCGAGCGCCACGGCGCGCTGGGCCGCCTCGACGCCCTGCTGCTTTGTCCGGAGGTCCCCCGACGAATTGGCCAGGTCGTCGCGGACGCGATCGGCGAATACCGCGGCCTGCTCGCGCGCGGCCGCGGCTCGCGCGTTGGCCTGGTGGCGGGCGGCGTCGCGCGCGCCGCCGTCGAACAGGAGCCAGTCGAGCTGCCCCCCCACCGCCCACGAGTACCGATCGAAGTGGAAGTTGTCGTAGTTGAACTTGTGTGCGTTGCCGAAGGCCGAGAGCGTCGGTGCCCACAGCCAGGCACGCGCATCACTGTCTTGCTCCGCGGACCTCACGGTCTGCTCGAGCGCGCGGAACTCGGGCCGCAGATGGAGCGCCGTCCCCACGTCGTTGGAATCGGGCCTGGGCGCCGTCGGGAAGCTCGTGTTGACCTTGAACGGCTTGTCCATCTGCAGCAGGGTCGCCAGCCCACGGTACCCGCGGTCGCGCGCCGTCAGGGCTTCGCGCTCCTGCTGCTCGGCGCGGACGACAGCGAGCTGGGCGCGATCGACGTCGACCTTGGTCACCGAGCCCGCGGCCAGCCGGGTCTCCGCGTCCTTCAACGTGGCGCGCGCGACGATCAAGCTGGACCGAC
>DASZFV010000204.1:0-5136 GCA_035939455.1 Polyangia bacterium | reverse complement strand
CACGCGCCACGGCGGCAACCTGGGCGCCTCGGGCTCGGTGTCGTACATGTTCAAGAAGCTCGGCCAGATTGTCTTCGAGAAGGCGGCCGTCGACGAGAATAAGGCCACCGACGCCGCCATCGAGCTCGGCGCCGAGGACATCGGCGCCGAGGGCGAGTCGCTGGTGATCGTGACCGAGCCCAAGGAGTTCGAGCGCATCCGCGACGGGCTCAAGAAGGCCGGGCTGCCGCCGCCCCACCACGCCGAGGTGTCGCTCGTCCCGCAGAACGTCGTCCGCCTCGAGGGCAAGGAGGCCGCGGGCGCCGTCAAGCTCGTGGCCGCGCTCGAGGACAGCGACGACGTGCAGAACGTCTACTCGAACATGGACGTCGACGAGTCGGTCCTGGAGAGTGCCGGCTAGGCCGCGCGGCCGCCGCATCCAGACATGGTGCGCCCGGCGCCCTCGTCCACCGTCCACGTCCGCGTCCGCCCCGGTCGAGAGCCCCGCACGTCCGTGCGCGTCCTCGGCATCGATCCCGGCACGCTCCGCCTGGGCTACGGCGTCGTCGAGTGTCAGGGCGGCGTCGCGCTCCGCTACGTCGAGTGCGGCGTCATCACGGCGCCCGCGCGCGAGCCGCGCGGCGCGCGGCTCGCGGAGATCGGGCGCGGTCTGCGCGCGCTGCTCATCGAGCTGCGCCCCGACGCCGTGGCCATGGAGGAGGCGTTCTCCGGCAAGAACATCCAGTCGACGCTCGCGCTCGGCGAGGCGCGCGGCGTCGCGATCTTCGTCGCGGGCGAGCAGGGGCTCACGGTGAGCGACTACCCGCCCGCCACCGTCAAGCAAGCCGTCGTGGGCCACGGCCGCGCCACCAAGGACCAGATCGGTTACCTCGTGCGCGCGTTGCTGTCTCTGCGGCGCGTGCCCGAGCCCGACGCCGCCGACGCGCTCGCCATCGCGATCTGCCACGCGCGCACCGCCGCGACGTCGCGCGTGTGGCGGAGGCGCGCGTGATCGCCTTTCTGCGCGGCCAGATCATGGAGAACACGGGCGAGGCTGTCGTCGTCGAGGTCGCGGGCGTCGGCTACCACGTGCTCGTGAGCCAGGCCACGCTCGGCGCGCTGCCGGCCGTCGCGCTCGGAGGCGAGGTGCAGCTCCACGTCCACTCGCACTTCGTCAAGGACGAGCCCCTGCGCCTCTACGGCTTCGCCGACGTCGACGAGCGCCGCCTCTTCGAGACGCTGCTCGACGTCCAGGGCGTCGGGCCGCGCGTCGCGCTCGCGATCCTCGCCGGCCTGCCGCCCGAGGAGCTCGTGCGCGCCATAGCGGGCGGTGACATCGCGCGCCTGCGGCAGATCAAGGGCGTGGGCGGCAAGCTCGCCGAGCGCCTCGCGCTTGAGCTGCGCGACAAGATCGCGCTTCTGCCCGCGGGCCGCGACCTGCGGGCGCCGCCGTCCGCTACTCCGTCGCGCGTGCCCAAGGGGCCCGTGGGCGACGTCTACGGCGCGCTCCTCCAACTCGGCTTCAAGCCGCCCGAGCTCGAGGGACTGCTCGAGGCGATGGATCCGAAGCGCCCTGTCGAAGAGCTCGTGCGAGACGCGCTCGCGGCCCTGAGGAGAAAATAGATGGCGCGCAAGCGGCACGAAGAGGAGGCGGCGCCCGCGGAGGAGCCTGGCGAGCGCGTGCTCTCGGCCGAGGCCATGGGCCCGGGTGACGGCCCCGACGAGGACGCCGCGCTTCGCCCGCGCAGCTTCGCCGAGTTCGTGGGCCAGAAGAAGGTCGCCGACAACATGGCCGTCTACGTCCAGGCGGCTAGAAAGCGCGGAGACGCGCTCGACCACGTGTTGCTCTCGGGCCCGCCGGGGCTCGGCAAGACGACGCTCGCCTACCTGCTCGCGCACGAGATGGGCACCCAAGTGCGCGTGACGTCGGGCCCCGCGCTCGAGCGCAAGGGCGACCTCGCGGGCATCCTGACCTCGCTCGGCAAGGGCGACATCCTCTTCATCGACGAGATCCACCGCCTGCAACCCGTCGTCGAGGAGAGCCTCTATCCGGCCATGGAGGACTTCCGCATCGAGCTCATCACGGGCGCGGGCGCGGGCGCGCGTGCCATTCCGCTGCCTATCGAGCGCTTCACGCTCGTCGGCGCGACGACGCGCACCGGTCAGCTCGGCTCGCCGCTGCTCTCGCGCTTCGGCATCGTCGAGCCCTTCGATTTCTACACGGCCGCGGAGCTCACGACGATCGTGCGCCGCTCGGCGCGCCTGCTCGGCATCCCCATCGACGACGCGGGCGCCGAGGAGCTCGGCCGGCGCGCGCGCGGCACGCCGCGCATCGCGAACCGCCTCCTGCGGCGCGTGCGCGACTTCGCCGAGGTGCGCGGCGACGGGCGCGTCACGAAGGACCTCGCCGAGTACGCCCTCGAGCGCCTCGAGGTCGACGCCCTCGGCCTCGACGCCGGCGACCGCAAGATCCTCGCGACGATCATCAGGCGCTTCGACGGCGGCCCCGTCGGCATCGATTCGCTCGCCGCCTCCCTCGCCGAGGATCGCGACACGCTCGAGTTCGTCTACGAGCCCTACCTCATCCAGGAGGGCTTCCTGCTGCGCACGCCCCGCGGCCGCCAGGTCACCCGCGCCGCCTACGAGCACCTCAAGCTGCCGCCGCCCGCGAAGCCGCCGGCGGGCGGCCAGTCGTCGCTGTTTTAGGCACCGAGCGCCGCGAGGTCGAGCTCGGCGCGGAAGACGATCTTGGCCGGGCCGCGCATGCGCACACCGGAGTCATCGGCCGCCACGGTGACGCCGAGGGTGCCGCCGGGCAGGTGAACCGCCGTCTCGCGCCCGCGCGGCAGGCGCTCCTCGAGCGCGGCGGCGACGGCCGTCGCGCAGGCGCCGGTGCCGCAGGCGAGGGTGATGCCACAGCCGCGCTCCCAGACGACGAGATCGATCTCGGCGCCGCGCACGCGCGCGAATTCGATGTTGGCACGGCGTGGGAAGGCCGATGCCGCCTCGAGCACCGGGCCGTAGGCCTCGGCGAGCGCGCGCAGGTCCTCGCCGCCGTCGACGAAGATCACGGAGTGTGGGTTCCCCATCGAGACGGCCGTGAATTGGAACGTGTGATCGAGCGCGGTGATGGACTCGCGCAGCGCTCGGGTCATGCCACCCGGCGCGAGCGGGATCTCATCGCGCGAAAAGCGGGGGCGCCCCATCTCGACGGTGACGCTGTCGACATGGCCGTCGGTAACGTTCAGCTCGCACGTCAGCAGGCCGGCGCCGGTGTCGATTTTCAACACGGGCCGGCGCAGCGCCGGATCGGTCTCATAGAGCACCTTGGCGACGCAGCGAATGCCGTTGCCGCACATTTCGGCTTCGCTGCCGTCGGCATTGAGCACGCGCATGCGCGCCTCGCCCGCGAGGCCGGGCAGAACGGCGAGAATGCCGTCGGCGCCCACGCCGAAGTGCCGATCGCAGATCCGCCGCACGAGCGCGGGCTCTTGCGCCGCTGCCGCCTCGGGCGAGCCCTCGCGGGCGCGCAGATCGACGACGAGGAAGTCGTTACCGAGTCCCTGGACCTTCGTGAACGGCAGCATGCCGTTCCCAGTCTACTGTGCGGGCGCCGCGGGTGCTTCCGCGGGCGGGGCCGGGGCGGCCGGCGCGGCGCTGGTCTCGCCGTCGGCGGGAGGAGCAGCGCGTCGCTTCCGCTTGGGCTTGGCGGGTTTGGCCGGCTCCTCGGTCGCCGACGGCCCGGTGCCCGCGGCGGCGGACTTTTCGCCTCCGGCCTTCGGGGCGGCGAGCTTCAAGTCGCCGAGCTTGAGGACATCCGAATTGCCTGCGCGAGGCTTCCCGGCGCCGAGCGCAGCCGGCGGCATCTCGGAGGCGTTCGAGGCGGGAGCGAGATCAGTACCGCCCAGCTTCTTCTGGGCGGCCTCGCGAGCCTTGTCGAGCTCGGACTTCAGCTTGGCGGCACGCTCGTCCTCGACCTTCTTCTCGTCGGCCTTGCGCTCGGCGAGCCGCTGGAGCCGCTTCGAGTCCTGCTGGCTCGAGTAGTGGGCGAGGCCAAGCGACGTGACCAAGAAGAGGAAGGCCGTCGCGGAGGTCAGCTTCGTGAGGAAGTTGCCGGCGCCCGACGAGCCGAAGACCGTCTGGCTACCGCCGCCGCCGAACGCGATGCCCATGCCGCCGCCCTTACCGGCCTGTAACAGGACGACGATGATGAGAAAGACGCAGACGACCACGTGCAGCCCTGTGAGAAACGTCACCATGACTAGGAGCCCTCTTTTACCATGCGCACGAACGTCTCGGCCTGGAGCGACGCGCCCCCGACGAGGCCGCCGTCCACGTCCACCTCGGCCATGAGCGCGCGGACGTTGTCCGGCTTCATGCTGCCACCATAGAGAATGTGAAGGGACGCCGCCAGCTCCGGGTGGCGGGCCGCGAGGCGTGCGCGGATAAAGGCGTGCACCTCCTGGGCCTGCGCGGGCGTGGCCGTGCGCCCGGTGCCAATGGCCCAGACGGGCTCGTAGGCGATGAGGCAGCGCGCGAGGTCCGCCGCCGCGACGTCGGCGATGGCCGCGTCGAGCTGAGCCTGCACGCGTCCGAGCGTCTCACCCGCGTCGCGCTCGTCGAGCGTCTCGCCCACGCAGATGATGGGCGCGAGACCCGCGCGTAGCGCCGCGCGCGTCTTGAGGTTCACGGCCGCGTCGAGCTCGCCGAAGAGCTGGCGGCGCTCCGAGTGGCCGAGGATGACGTACTTGCATCCGACATCGGCGAGTTGGGTGGGCGAGACCTCGCCCGTGAAGGCGCCCTTGTCCTCCCAGTGGCAGTTCTGCGCCGCGAGGCCGACGGGGCCATCTTCAAGCCGCTTGGCGACCGCGTGCAGCGCCGTGAAGCTAGGCGCGACGACGACGTCGGCGCCCCGTACCGTGGCGACGCCGTTACGCACCTCGGTCGCGAGCGTCACCGACTCGGCGAGCGAATTGTTGAGCTTCCAGTTCCCGCAGAAGAACGGCCGGCGTGGGGCAGGGGACATGAGACGGCTCAGGCCTCGAGGGCCGCGATGCCCGGGAGGGTCTTGCCCTCGAGAAACTCGAGCGAGGCGCCGCCGCCCGTCGAGATGTGCGTGATCTTGTCGGCGACGCCGCTCTTGTGGATGGCCGCGAC
>DASZFV010000203.1:0-8140 GCA_035939455.1 Polyangia bacterium | reverse complement strand
TTGCGCTCGCCGCGCCGCCCGTGGCGCGCGAAGACGTTCTCGAACAGCGCCGTTCCCGTGAGTCGAGAGCGTCCCGTGTCGGCGTGGGCCACCGCGAGCACGAGATCGCTCGGCTCGTCGGGCGCGACGCCGACGTGCGAGATCACGACGTCGTCGAACAGCGCGGTCGTCGTCGCAGCCGTGGCGTGGACGCCGCCGGGTCCCGCGCGCAGCCGGCCGCCCGGCGCCCTGGCGTCGCGCACGTCGAACGTGAAGCCCACGCCGCCCGGCGTGCCGACGGCGAGCGAGCCGGTCGCCCGCACGCGGGGCAGCGCGAGCCCCCACACCGGGAAGTCCAGCTCGACGTCAATCTCGTCGAGCCGAGCGTCGCGCACGACGAGGCTCGCGCCCGGCGAGGGCGGCGGGCGAGGTCCCCCGAGCCGTGGAGCGGGCGCGAGACAGGCCGCGCGCGTGGCCCCCTCGGGCACGGCGCGGAAGGCGCCGAGAAAGCCGCCGTCTGCATCGTCGACGGCCAGGCGCCACCGCCCGCGCGACACGAGCGCGGGAGCGACGACGACGCGCCACGGGCTCCGCGCGACGCCGACGTCGGCGTTGATCTGCTCTGCGGCCAGGACCTCGCCCCCGTTCGGGCCCGCGACACGCAGCCCGCGCAGCTCGACGGCGAAGGGACGCCCGAGCAGCAGGTCGGGCACGACCAGCCAGCCGAGGCTGCCGCCCTCGACGCGGATCGCGCCGCACAGAGACGCCGTCTCGCGCGCGACGAGCCAGCGCAGCACGGCGCCGCGGAGCAGGAGCGGCGGCGCGAACGGAAGCCCCACGGCGAGGCCCAGCACGACGAAGGCGACGCGTCGTGCCCACCGGACGCGCGGCCGGGAGGCAGGCGGTCGCCCGGCATCCATGGGCCCAGGATCTGCTCCTTCCGCCTCGCAATGTCGACTATTTACCGGCGCGATCTCTCGCTAGACTTCGGCGATGACGCCCGGGGAGCGCGCGCGTTGCCGACGAATGCTGCTCGAGCTGCGGGCCGAGCTGCTCCGCGAAGGCGACATCGCCATCGAGCCCGGACGCGTCGACGCCGCGGCCGTGGGCACCGACGATGACGCTCAGCCGCTCACCGAAATGAGCCAGACCATCGCCTCGAGCCGCAACCGCTCGCGCACCGTCGTCACGCGCCTGGTGGCGGCGGCGCTGCGGCGCCTCGAGGACGAGCCCGACACGTTCGGGCTCTGCGTCGAGTGCGATGAGCCGATCTCCGCCAAGCGCCTCGAGCTCCTACCGTACGCCGAGCTGTGCGTCGAGTGCCAGCAGACGCGGGACGCTCCGCGCGGCGGTCCGCGCAAGAGCGTGACCGACTACCGCTGACGGCCGTCAGCCCTTCTTGAGGCGAGCGGCCAGGGCGCGCAGCGTCGACTGCGCCTCGGGCGAGAACCACTGATCGGCCACGGCGCCGAGCATCCGGTCGTCGATCGCGTCGAAGGCCGCGACGAGCGGACGGCGCGCGAGGGCCCTCGTCGCCGTCATCGCGGCGCGCGGGCGCCCGAGGAGATCCTGCGCCCAGGCCACGGCGCGCGGCACGACCTCGGCCACGGGCGCGACCTCGTCGACGAGCCCGACGCGCAGCGCCTCCTCGGGCGGCACGAGCAGCCCGCCCACGGCGAGCCGCGCCGCCTGCCGCTCGCCTACGGTGTAGGCGAGCGCGCGCAGCAGCACCTCCGGCACGGGCAGGCCGACGCGGACCTCGTTGAGCCCGACGAGGAAGTCACCGCCGGCGAGCACGCGGTGATCCGCGAAGAGCGCGAGGACCGTCCCGCCCGCGGGGCTGTGTCCCGTGAGCGCCGCCGCGACCGGGACGGGCGACGCCGCCAGATCGCGCATGAGCGCGAAGAACGTCCGCCACGCGTCGAGGATGCCGGCGCGGTCGAGGCTCAAGAGCGCCGGCACATCGAGGCCCCCCGAGAACCGCCCCGGGCTGCCCGATAGGACGATCGCCTCGCGACCGGCGGCCGTCGCCTCGCGTAGCGCCCTTCGGAGCGCGCGCAGGAGCGCCGGATCGAGCGCGTTGACGGGCGGGCGCGCCAGGCGCAGCTCGCGGACGGTCCCGTGCTCGACCGTCTCGATCATGACCGGCGCTTGCGCGCCCTCGGCGGTCGGCGTTTCCCGCCGCCCGCGCGCGCGCGGGACGGGCGCTTTGTCTTCAGGGCGGCCTTCGACGCCCGCGCCTTGGCTTTCGGCGTCTTGGTCTTTTTCTTTCCGGCCTTGGCTTTCAACGTCGCCTTGGCCGCTTTGGCCTTTTTCGGCCCGGCCTTGGAGACGAGCCTCACGGCCGGCTTCGGCGGTTGCTTGCGGACGCCGTTGGTCTTGCCCGACACGGCGACGAAGTACCCCTTGAGCGGCTCGAGATAGAACTTCACCCAGCCGTCCCGATAGCTCGCGCCCTGTCCGCTCGGGATGTCGGTGTGGAGGATCGTGACCATCGTGCCGCCCACGGTCTCCTCGAGCGTCACCTCGACGCGCGAGTCGGGGCTGCCGAGCGGGAAGTCCTCGGCGCGCCAGGTCTGGACGATCCGCCGCCCCGGCTGCAGCTCCACGGTCTGGCCCACGGCGTAACCGTCGAACGCGCTGTGCTTGCCGCCCACGAACGGCTCGACGACCGCTTTGTCGCCCGTGAAGGCGGTGTGCTCGTCGCTCGAGAGCCAGGCGGCGTAGATGCGCTCGGGGCGCGCGGGGATCACCTCGGAGAGCGAAAGGCTGTCGTACGTCACGTGGACCTCCGGCGGCCGAAGCTAACACGCGACGCGCCCGCGCGGACGCCCGGGCGCTCACTTCCCGACGCCCAGGCGCTCACTTCCCGATCGGATCCCACCACTTCGACAAGTTGCCCGTGGAGCGTCGCGGCTGGTGCTGATAGTGCGACACGTCGTTGAAGAGCATGAGCCGCGCTCGCACCGGATCCTTGAAGTCGACGACGTTCAGGCAGGCGGGCGACTGATCGAGGCGGTCACGGTACCCGCGCGCGTCGAAGCCGAGCAGGCTCGACAGGAGGAGGCGCAGCGTGGCCTTGTGCGAGACGACGAGCACGCTCTGCCCCGCGTGCGCTACCACGATCTCGCGCAGGACAGGCAGCGCGCGCGCGAGCACGCCCACGCCCGACTCGCCGTCCTTGGGCGCGAAGGTGAACGGATCGGCGTCCCAGGCCGCGTACTCGTCGGGGAAGCGCAGCTCGACCTCGGGGCGCGTCAGTCCCTCCCAGCGGCCGTGGCTGATCTCGCGCAGGCCGTCGCGGTGGCAAAGCGGCAGGCCGTGCGGCGCGGCGAGAATGGCCGCCGTCTCCACGGTCCGCGACAGCGGGCTACAGTAGACGGCGGAGATCGTCTCGCTCGCGAGGCGCCGCGCGAGGGCGAGGACCTGTGCGCGGCCCGCGTCGGACAGGTCCACGCCCACGGCGCCCGAGAAGCGATCCTCGGCCGTGAGCTGCGTCGCTCCGTGGCGCACGAGGAAGAGGCGGGTGGCTGTCATGGCGGCCACATGATGCCGGCGGACGTCGGCCGAGTCACGGGCGTTCGTGTAAAGTCGCCACGACGCATGGCCGTGCTCGCTTCTCCGGACGATAGGCCCCCGTGGGACGGCGGCGGCCATTGCGGCGTCGATCCGATGGCGACGCCTCACCGAAACCACCGGCACGCGCGGGTGGCACCGGCGTCGGGGCAGGGCGTGGTCGCGTGCAGCTAGCGCACCGCGCTCGGTCTGGTCGCGCGCTGGCGCTCGCGGCTTGCGCTCTCGCGGCGTGCGGCAGAGGCCGGGGAGCACGGACGCGGCAAGCGATGGATGGCGCGACGAGCCCGACGGCCGTGGGGGTCGTGGCGAACGCGGTCGCCTCTGGCACACCGCCCCCGGGCGGACCGTCGGATGTTCCGCCCCCGCGCGGCAGGGTCGTCTCGATCGTGTACACGTCGAACGTCGGCGGCGAGTACGAGCGCTGCGGCTGCCCGGTGCACCCGCTCGGGGGCCTCGGTCGCCGCGCCGCCGAGGTCGACAGGATCCGCGCCGAGAGCGACGGCGTGATCTCGGTCGACGCCGGCGACCTGTTCTTGCCCGCCGACGAGGGCCCGGCGCGCGGGCGGCCGCCGGCGGCGAGCGAGCTCGAGCGGCGGGCGCGGCTGCTGGCGGCCGCCACCGCGCGCCTCGGCGTCACGGCCTTCACGCCGGGCGAGCGCGATCTCGCGCTGGGCGTGCCGCTCCTGCGCCGCGTCCTCGCCGACGCCAGGGTGCGGGTCATCTCGGCGAACCTCGTCGACGCCCGCGGGCGCCTCCTGTTCCCCGCCGATCGCGTCGTCGAGGTCGCGGGCGTCAAGGTCGGCCTCTTCGGCGTCACGGCGGCGTCGCCGCCAGATCCCGCACGCTGGCGCGCCTGGGGCGCCGACGCGCGCGATCCCGTCGCGGCGTCGCGCGCCGAGGTCACGGCGCTGCGGGCGCGCGGCGCGCGTGTCGTCGTCGCGCTCGTGCACGTGGGCGGTACGCCCGATAGTCAGAAGCTCCTCCGAGAAACGCCCGGCATCGACTGGGCCGTCCTCGGCCACAGCGGACGCAACCTCGAAGTGCCCGAGATCGTCCCGACGGCTGGTGGGCAAGGCGCGCGCGAGCTCGAGGCCATGTCCCTCGGTCGCAACCTCGGCCGTCTCGATCTCCACGTCGTCGAGGGCGACGGCGCGGGCGCCTTCGCCGATAGGGCCGCGCGCGCGGAGCTCCGCGCGATCGTCCTCGACCACGAGCAACAGATCGCGGACTACGAGAAGCGGTTGCCGACGACCGAGCGCCAGCTGACGCTGCGCGCGTACTACGAGAAGCGCCTCGGGGCGCTGCGCGCCGCCGTCGCGCGCGAGACGCGCGCGCTCGCCTCGATCCCGGCGCGCCCGCCGGGCAACTGGTTCGAGAATCGCATCGTTCCGCTCGACACGGGCGTGCCCGATCAGCCGGGAGTGGGCGCGCTCGTGGCGGCCTACGACCGCGAGAGCGACCGCCTCGCGGCGGCGCGCAAGCCCGTCGGCATCAAGCCGGTCGAGCCGAGCGCGGCGGGCGAGCGAGCGCCGACGCACGCCGCGTCGGACGCGGGAGCGCAGCCCGCGGCGAGCACGTACGTCGGCACGGCGGCCTGCGCGCGCTGTCACGAGCCGGCCGTGACGTTCTGGCGCGCGACTGCGCACGCACGCGCGCTCGCCAGGCTCGAGGCGGCGCGCCGCGGGAGGTCGGCGGCGTGCGTGCCTTGTCACGTCACGGGCTACCTGCAGCCGGGCGGCACGGACGATCTCGCCGTCGCGACGACGCGCCTCCGCGACGTCGGCTGCGAGGCCTGCCACGGCGCCGGCTCGGCCCACATGGCCTCGCCCCGCGAGCCGGGCAAGATCGCGCGGCAGGTGGCGGCGTCGGTTTGCCTCGGCTGTCACACGCCCGATCAGACCGACAAGGGCTTCGACTACCCGGTGTTCCTGGGCGCCGTCGTCGGACCCGGCCACGGCGCGCCCGCGCCCTGAACGGTCGCTCGCGGTCTCCTCAAGGTCCGAACGTCATCGGATCCTTAGAGTGCCGCAGGCGGCGCAAAGGGCGAGCGCGCCCGCGAGCCCGGCTCGCCTCACGGCCCTTCGCCCAGGGCGTCGTTCATGCGCGCGAGCAGCATGCTGCGCGGGAACCGCTTGCGAAACGTCGCGGCCGCGTGCCGGGCCTCTTCCGAACGACGCGCGCCCGCGAGCGCCAGCACGCGGAGGGCCTCGCGTTCCTCGGTGAGCTGGCCGTTCGGGAACCGTCGCTCGTGCTCCGCGATCGCGGCCATCGCCGCCGTGACGTCGGCGCGCGCGACGGCGGCGCGTGCCGGCTCCAGCACCTTGAGCTCGAGTGCGTAGCCCTCGGCGCGCGTCAGCGTGCGAGGCGGCGCGAACGCTCGCGCCGGCGCCGGCGCAGCGGACGCTGGCTCGTCGATCGAAGGGGAGGGCGGAGGTGCAGGCAAACGCGCCGCAGCCGCCGCGCCGGGAGCGCCGCGCGGCGCGGGCTCGGCCGCGGGCGGCGGGCCCCAGAGCCGGGCCTTGATGGCAGCCGTCGCCAGCGTCCCGGCGACGAGCACGCCGGCCACGGCGACGGCCCAGTGCCATTTCCAGAAGGATACGGGCTGCGCCGCCTTGTGCGGCGCCGAGACCGACTTCGACATGGCGGCGCGCGCGCGCAGGAACGCCCGTCGCTTGAAGTCGTCGGGCTGCGGGACGACGTCGCGCTCGCTCGCGAGCAGCGCCTCGACGTCTCGAGAGAGCGGCTCGACCACGGGAGGCCTCATCGCCGAGCTCCTCGCGGCAGACCGCCGCGGCGGTCTTGCCGACGGACAGCGCCCTCGAATTCTTTGCGCGCCTTGCGCAGGCGCGAGTACGCGGTGAACAGGGGAATCGACAACGCCGACGCGATGTCGCGCATGGCCGCGCCGTCTAGGTCATGCATGACGAGCACGGCCCGCCGCGGCAGCTGCACCTCCTCGAGCGCCTCGAGGACGCGCGCGCGCGCTTGCTTCGTGACGACAGCCTGGTCGGGGTACGGACCGGCGTCCGCCACCTCGATCCACGCATGCGGCACCTCGCGCGCGGCGCGCTTCCGGTGCGCCGAGGCGACCCGAAAGGCGATGCCGAAGAGCCAGGGCCGCAGCGGCAGCGAAGAATCGTAGTCCTGCCAGCGTCGGTACAGCACGAGAAAGACCTCGTGGACCAAGTCCTCGACGTCGGCGGCTGGAATCCCGAGGCGGCGCAAGGTTCGGCATAGGTAGTCGAATTCTCCCTGGAAGGCGCCGAGACAATCAGACCGCTCGCTCATTTCGAGTCGGGCGTGCACTACCGAAGGCTCAGTCGCCATTGTCTTCATTGTGGCCGCGCCCGAAACCTTGTCATCGAAAAAGCACGGCGAAGTCGATTCCAATGGCGAGAGCGAGCGCGGTGGTCCTCCAAACCGGCAGCTGGTTCAAGGTGACGGTTCGCGGCGTGAGCGAGTAGGCGCCGTCCGCGTGGAGCACGGCGGCCAGGCGCGCCGACAGAGCCTGCGCGAACGCGCCGCGCAGTCCGACGCGGGCCGTCGTGGACGCGGGCGCGTGGGCGTCGTCGACGCCCAGACCCGAGATCCGCAGCCGCCCAAGGGCCATGAGTGGGCACAGCGCGAACCGGCGCAGGTGACCACAGACGGCGAGCGTGCCCGAGAGCGTGCTCGCGCGAAAGCCGGTGCCGTCCGCCTGACGAAACGTCACGGGGAGGGTCGCGCCCGCGCCGAGGTCGAGCGAGAAAGCGCGAAGGCGTACCGACGCGGAGAGCTCGGCGCCGGCGCTGGCGGCCGCCGTCTCCCCGAGCGACGTGACGGGGCCGAGGCCGGCGGAGAACGACGTGCGGGGCCTCCGGGCAGTCGCCGGCGTGGTCGTGACCGTGGGGGGCGCGACCACGCGCGCGGGGGACACGACGGCGGGCTGAGGATCGAGGGAAGTCCCGAGGAGCTGATTGAGGAACTGGATCTGGACGGCGAGCGCGAACGTCATCCCGCGCACGAACTCCGCGCAATCTCGATTGGCCGACGACAGGCGCCGGTCACCCTCGCTGGCGCCCGTCGCGTCCGTCCAGACGAGCGCGCCCTCGAGCCCACGCTCGGACGGGTGAACGCGCGCGTCGATGCGATGCGCGGCGCCGTCGCGGAACGGGTCGGTGCCGAGCTGCTCGACGACGTGGCGGCGAAACTCGTCCTCGCCGGGACAATCGCCCAGGGACGGATCGACGTCGTAGCGCAGCGAGACCGAGAGCGGCGTCGCGCTCCGCGCGGTGCCCGCGGCGGCGAGGACCGTCAGCGACAGGCACACCGTCCACGCGCCGCGCCGGGTCACGCCCCATGACAGCACGACGAAATCTCCATGACAATAAGGCGGCCGTCGCGACAAACCGATCCATGATGAAGAGTACCTCGACCAGAGAATGTGCCGTCGCGCTCGTCCGCCTCGCGGTCGCCGCGGCGGTGTCCACGGCGGCCTGCTCGAGCGGGGGGGCGCCTCGGCAAACGGGCGCGGCCGGCTCGATGTCCTCGGGGGCGGCTGGTTCGGGTGGGTTCGCTCAGACGGGAATCGGCGCCGCGAGCGGAC
>DASZFV010000202.1:0-6171 GCA_035939455.1 Polyangia bacterium | reverse complement strand
CGGCGGCCGTCACGGACATGGTGCTTTCGTTTTCGACCGACTCCACTTCGAGTTGCCTGAAGACGAGGTTGCCAGAGTCGCGCTCGGACTCCAAGGAAGTCGAACTCGAACGTCGTCAGGAGCTCGCGGACGTGTACATGCGCAGCGCGCGGCCCCAGATGGCGCGCGCGAGGGTGGCGAACGCCAGGCCCCCCAGCCAGGCGAGCGCGGCGTTGCGGGCCGAGAGCCGCCCCAGCAGCGCGAGCGCCGGGTAGGTCGTCATGAGCGCGAGCGGAAAGACGAACGTGAAGAGGTAGTAGAGCGCGCCCTTGAAGATCGTGATGGGCCAGCGGCCGGCGTCGAACAGCGACTGGAAGAGGTACGAGAGGTTGTCGACCTTCACGACCCAGAAGGCGGCGCTCACGACGAGGATCCAGAACGAGTAGAGGACGATGATGGCGAGGACGAGGAACAGGACGCCGACGAGCAGCTCCTTCGGCCCGGGCCACCGCCCGAGGTGCGCGAAGGCGTAGACGAAGATCGCGAGCGCGCCCACCACGTCGATGATCCGCCAGGGCTCGAACTTGGCCGTCGAGACCAGGAACTGCGCGTCGGCGGGCTTGAGCAGCACGAAGTCGAGCGTGCCGCGCCGCACGTGCTCGACGACGGCCGTGAGGCTCGGGCTGACGCCGCCCTCGAGCACGGCGCGTACGAGCGTGAACCAGCCCACGACGACGAGCGCCTCGGGGAACGACCAGCCCGCGACGGCCTGGCGCGCGCCGAAGACGACGAAGAGCGGCAGCAGCGTCACGCTGATCCACAGGGCCGTCACGAACCCCCGCACGACGAAATCGCCGCGGTACTGCATGGCGGTGACGGCCGACATGCGCACCTGAACGCCGAGCAGCCGGCCGTAGCGCAGGATCGTCTTTGCCCCGGCCCCCGTCACGTCGCGCGTCTCCTAGCCTCCAAAGGCCGCGAAGCGTCGTACGCCCGCTCGCCACACCAGCATCGCGCAGGCGAACAGCACGAGGACGTAGCCCCATTGGGCGGCCAGCTGTCGCAGCGCCGCCGCCGGGGCCATGAGCCCGATGAGGATCTCGACGGGGAACCCCAACATGAAGCGCAGCGGCAGCACGGCGGCCGCGCGGCCCATCCACGACGGCAGCGCCTCGAGCGGGATGAGGTAGCCCGAGAAGACCGCGTGCACGGCCAGCCACAGCTCGAAGACGGCGACGGCGCTCTCGACGAAGAACGCCAGCGCGCCCACGAGCACCATCGTGAAGAAGATGAGCAGCCAGGCGCCCAGCAGCGACGCCGCGAAGATGCCCATGAGCGCCGGATCGTGCAAGGCCAGGCGATCGCCGGCCGCCGCGATCATGATGGCGAGGATGGGCGACACGACGATGGCGCGCATGGGCACGCCCGCGAGGTGTTGGGCGGCGTAGGCGAAGACCGGGTGGACGGGGCGCAAGAGGCGCGACGAGAGCGTGCCGTCGCGGATCTCCGTCGACATCTGCCACACGACCCACGTGCTCGTCAGCAGGCGCACGGCGAGCACGCCCAGGTAGTAGGCCGTGAACTCGCGCTGGTCGAAGCGCCCGACCGGTCCCTCGGCGGCCACGGCGTGCCAGATCGCCAGCATGACGAGCGGCATGTTCGTCGTGAGGATCCAGACCACGAACTCGGCGCGGTAGGCGACGATCTCGGCGAGGCCGACGCGGAACAGCGTCGGGAAGGCGCGCGCCGCGTGGCGCAGGCGCTCTCCCGCGGGCGGCGGCGCTGGGCCGGCCGCCGGACTGCTCGCGGCGGCGCTCAAGCGGGCGCACGCGCGTCGCCGCGCGTCTCCTTGGGCACGCTCCGGAAGAGCTCCTGCATGACCTCCTCGAGCGGCGGATCCTCGATCGTGAGATCGACCACGGGCAACGCCGCCAGCGCGTCGCGCACGACGCTCGCGAGCCGCGCGCCCGGAACCGACAGGACGACCTGCACGCCGTCGGCCGACACGATCGTGCCGAGCTTCTCGAGCGCCTCTCGCGCTGCGGGCTGGGCCAGGCGGATCGTGACGCGCTTGTCGGGGCGCACGCGCCGCACGAGCTCCTTGAGGTCGCCGTCGTAGATGAGCCGCCCGTGGTCGATGACGACGACGCGCGGGCACAGCGCGACGACGTCGTCCATGTAGTGGCTCGTCAGCAGCACGGTCGCGCCCGTGCGCTCGTTGTACCCGCGCACGAACTCGCGCATCTTGGCCTGCATCGCGACGTCGAGGCCGATCGTCGGCTCGTCGAGGAACAGCACGCGCGGCTTGTGCAGCAGCGCCGCGACGAGCTCGCACTTCATGCGCTCGCCGAGCGACAGCTGGCGCGTCGGCTTGTCGACGAGATCCCCGATCTCGAGCAGCTCGACGAGCGACGCCACGGCGGCGTCGGCCTCGGCGCGCGGCACGTCGTAGATCGCGCGGTTCATGGCGTAGGTCTCGGACGGCGGCAGATCCCAAAGGAGCTGCTGCTTCTGGCCCATGACGAGCGTGATCATCTTGAGGAAGCGCGTGTCGCGCGTGTGGGGCACGAACCCGCCCACGCGCGCCGCGCCCGACGTCGGGTGCAAGAGGCCGGCGAGCACCTTGAGGGTCGTCGTCTTGCCGGCGCCGTTCGGCCCGAGGAACCCCACGCGCTCGCCGGCCGCGATGCGGAACGACAGGCCGTCGACGGCCTTGACCTCGTCGTAGTGCCGCCGCAACACGGAACGCAGCGCGGCGGCCACGCCCGGAGCACGCTTGTGCACCCGATAGGTCTTCGTGAGCATCTCGACCTCAATCACGGGATGAGCGTAACGCGAAGAGGAATGCGGCATCTGACGTGTATGCTGCGAACGAGGAGACCGGCATGGCAACCGTGACGCTCACGACCCAGAACTTCCAGGAGCACGTCGAGAAACCCGGTATTCTGGTCATCGATTGGTGGGCCACCTGGTGCGGTCCCTGCAGGGCCTTCGCGCCAATCTACGAGAAGGCCTCCGACAAGTACACCGACGTCGTATTCGGTAAGATCGACACCGACGCCGAGCAAGAGCTGGCAGCCACCTTCGAGATCCGCTCGATCCCGACACTCATGGTGTTCCGCGACCAGGTGCTCGTCTTCGCGCGTCCGGGGATGATTCCGGGCGCGGCGCTCGAGGATCTCGTCGACAAGGTTAAGGCGCTCGACATGGTCGAGGTTCAGCGCAAGGTGGCGGAGCAGGAAGCCGAGCACGCGCGCCATGAATCCGAAGGCCAACAAAAGACCGAGCAAACCCCCGACGGGCAAGTCCCCGACGAGGAGTCAGAAGACGCCTCGGCGCGCTCGGGCGGATGACGGACCGCGGTAGCCCGCGTGGCCGCGGAGTGATATCCATGATCCGATGCCGGTGGGCCACGTCGACGACTTCGTCCAGGAGCTGAAGCGGGTCGGGGAGGTGGCCTTCCGCAGGCTTTACGTTGCGCCCGTCCTCATCGTCACGGGCCGCGCGACGCGCGGCGAGCGCGCCCAGACCGACGAGGTGACGCGCGTGACCTCGCTCAAGGGCTCGGGCAAGCACCGCGCCAGCCTCGCGCTCGTCCACCGCGTCTTCCCGCTCGCCAAGGCGCCGAATGCGCCCGTCGGCCCCGTCGTCGTGGGGCGCACCTCGGAGAACGACGTCCGCATCCCCGAGCACTCGATCTCGAAGCGCCACTGCGCCTTCGAGCTCAAGGACGGGCTGATGACGGTCACCGACTGCGGCTCGACCAACGGCACGACGCTCAACGGCACGCCGCTCGAGTCCGGCGCCGCCGTACCCCTGTGTGGCGGCGAGCAGATCACCATGGGGCGCTTCACGTTCGTGTATGAGACGCCCGCCGGCTTCCTCGAGTTCGTGAGCGGCCTTGTAAATAGGTAAATGGGTAGAGGCCTGCCGCGAGGCTCAGGCGCGCGCTTCGCGGTGCGCCGGCAGCGTCAGCACGGGACAGTGGGCGTGCTGCACGACCTTCTCGGCGACGCTGCCTATCAACATGTGGCCGAGGCCGCTGCGCCCGTGCGTACCCATGATGATGAGGTCGGCGTGCGTCTTGTCCGCGTGGCCGACGATCTCCTTGTCGGCCTGGCCGACGAGCACGTTGCTCTCACAGGCGGCGCCGCGCCCGCGCAGCGATTCCTCCTGGGCCGCGAGGCGGCTCGAGGCCTCCTGCACGGCGGTCGCGATGTCGACCGGCAACGTCACGACCTCCATGGGCGGCGGCAAAGGGTACGTCATCTCGGTCGCGACATGGACCAGATCGACCATCGCGCCGAGCTCGCGCGCGAAATCCAGGGCGGTCTCGATGGCCTCCTCCGAGAGCGCCGAGAAGTCCGTCGGCACGACGATCCTCTTGATGCTTTTCGGGCTCATGGGCCAAACATAAGCACGCGGCGGCGCGGCGCAACCCGGCGGGCGCTTGACTGCCCGGGCGCGCCCTGGCAGGAAAGGCCGAGGCCCATGCCCCTCCAGACCGTCGCCGCGCGCATCCGTGGGTTCATTTGCCTCAACGCCCACCCAGAGGGCTGTGCCGCGAACGTCCGCGCGCAGGTCGAAGTCGCGCGCCGGGACGCTCCGGGCGCCGGCTTCGGTCACGCGCTCGTCGTCGGGGCCAGCACGGGCTACGGCCTCTCGAGCCTCGTGACGACGGTGTTCGGCTACGGCGCGCGCGCCGTCGGCGTGTGCCTCGAGCGCGCCCCGCAGGGTGACAAGACGGCCTCGGCCGGCTGGTACAACCTGGCGGCGCTCGGCCGCCTCGCGCGCGAAGCGGGCCACGACGTCGCCACCGTCAACGGCGACGCCCACTCCGACGAGATCAAGGCGCAGACGATCGACCTGCTGAAGAAGCGCGGCGCCAAGCTCGACAGCGTCGTGTACAGCCTCGCGAGCCCCAAGCGCACGGACCCGAAGACGGGCCTGACGCACGCGTCGGTGCTCAAGCCGCTCGGCGCGCCTTTCGTGAGCAAGAGCATCGGGCTTGGCAACGATCAAGTGCAGACCGTCGAGATCGCGCCTGCGACCGAGGCCGACGTCGAGGGCACGCGCAAGGTCATGGGCGGCGAGGACTGGGAGCTGTGGATTCGCGCTCTGCAGAGCGCCGACCTTCTCGCCAAGGGCTGTCGCGCGGTGGCCTACAGCTATATCGGCCCCGAGCTGACGTACCCCATCTATCGCTCGGGCACGATCGGCAAGGCCAAGGAGCACCTCGAGCAAACGGCGCGCGCGCTCAACGGGGAGCTCGGCGCGCGCCTCGGAGGCGCCGCCTACGTGAGCGTCAACAAGGCCGTCGTCACGCAGGCGTCGAGCGCGATCCCCGTGGTGCCGCTGTACATTAGCCTGCTCTACAAGGTCATGAAGGCCGAGGGCACGCACGAGGGCACCGCCGAGCAGATGGCGCGCCTCTTCCGCGACCACCTCGCGCCCGGCCGCGCGCCCACGCTGGACGCCGGCGGGCGCATCCGCATCGACGATCTCGAGATGCAGCCGCGCGTCCAGGAGCGCGTCGCCGAGCTCTGGGACCAGGTGACCACCGAAAACCTCTTCGCCCTCACCGACTATGCGGGCTTCAAGCAAGAGTTCCGCTCGCTCTTCGGCTTCGAGGTTCCGGGCATCGATTACGGCGCCCCCGTCGAGACCGACATCTAGTCTGTTTGGGAGCCCTGGGAGGGTTCCCAACCCCCCCCGCGCGGACTCGGGCGGGCGAGGCCCGCCTGCGTCCGAGTGGTGGTACTTTAACGCTCGTGCGACGCTCGATGTTGCTGAAGGTCGTCGTCTACTGTCCGCACTTCCGGCGGAGCGTCGAGGCGACGCGCAACGAGGCCATCGATCGACTCGTGGCGTGCTCGTCCAGCGAGAGCTGCCGCGATCCCGCGCCCGCGGACGCAGTCCCGGAGCACCAGCGGCCGTTCCCGCGCGGGTGCCCGGTGTTTCCGTCGCTCGCGAAGTAACGCGCGCCTTCCGCGCTACTTCTTCTTGCCGGGTCCCGGTGACAGGTCGGGATCGCCCTCGGGCTCGGCCGCCTTCTTCTTGGCTTTCGTGCCGGCTTTCTTCTCGGTCGCGGCGGGCTTGTCGGCGGCGGGCGCGCTGGCCGGCTTTGCCGCCTTGGCCTTCTTGCCCTTTTTGGCCGGCTTGTCGCTGTCGGGCAAGCTCTCGGGGACCGAC
>DASZFV010000201.1:0-3498 GCA_035939455.1 Polyangia bacterium | reverse complement strand
CAGGTTCGCCGTCGCAATCCAGATGCTGCGCCGCGCCTCCATGACGGCGCGCACGACGTGCTCGTAGTGGCCGCGCCCACCGACGAAGCGGGCGGCGATGGAGCGGTGCGGCTCGACGAAGTCCACCGCAGGGATTAGCTGTCGCCCTCGGCGGCGACAGTCACCTCTGCGGGCGAAGGCGTGAGCGCGAGGGTGAGCGGCGCCGGTTTGGTCCGCGCCTCGAGCTTCCGCGGCGCAAGGGGCCGCTGAACGAGCATGGTGAGCTCGACCACTTCTTTCTTCCCCTTGGCGTCGAGGCTCGCGAGCATGCGCGCCGAGGGCACGACGCGCGTATCGAACGTCGCGATCGTGCCGTTGTAGGCGCCCACGGCCTGGCCCAGGGAACGGCCCAGATCGGCCAGCTTCTCGGCGAGCGTCGCGACGCGCTCGTGCAAGCGTCGCCCCTCCTCGCTGATGCGCTGGGCGTTCTCGGCCATGCGCTCCTCGCGCCAGCCGGCGCTCACGGCGCGCAGCAAACCGAGCAGCGTCGTCGGCGTCGCGATGAGGACGTTCTGCGCGAAGCCCTCCTCGATGAGCCCGGGCATCTGCTCGAGCGCGACGCTATAGAACGTCTCGCCCGGCAGGAACATGACAACGATCTCGGGCGCGACGTCGAACTGCTCCCAGTAGTTCTTCGCCGAGAGCTTGAGGACGTGCGCGCGCACCTGCTGCGCGTGGTGGCGCAGCTTCGCGCCGCGCTCCTCCTCCGTCGTGGCCTCTTGCGCCTCGAGGTACGCGCCGAGCGGAGCCTTGGCGTCGATGACGATGTTGCGGCCGCTGGGCAGGCGCACGACCATGTCGGGCCGCAGCCGCCCGTCCTCCGTCGTGACGCTCGCCTGCTCGTGGAAGTCGCAGTTCTCCAGCATGCCGGCCATCTCGACGACGCGCCGGAGCTGCAGCTCGCCCCAGCGGCCGCGCACGGCCGGCGCGCGCAGCGCGTTCACGAGGTTGCCCGTCTCGGCGCGCAGCTTCTCCTGCGTCGCCGACATCATCTTGACCTGGGTCGTGAGCTCGCCGTAGGCTTGGCCGCGCGCGCTCTCGAGCGAGCGAATCTGCTGGTCGACCTTCGCGAGCGACTCGCGCACGGGCCCGACGACGGCCTCGATGGCCTTCTGTCGCGCCTCGAGGTCGCTCGCGCCTTCGCGGCGCACGGCGCCGAGGCGCTCGGTCGCGAGCGCGAGGAAGCCCTCGTGGCTGCTGTGCAGCGCCTCGGCCGCCAGCGCCTGGAACGTGTCGGAGAGATGCGTCTTGGCGTCGTCGAGCAACGCGCGCTGTTCGACGAGGCTGCGCGCCAGCTCCGACGCGCGCGCGTTGGCCGCTGACTTCTCGCTGTCGGCGATGCGCCGCGCCGCCTCGAGGCCGTTGGCGCGCGCCTCGGACTCGCGCGCCTGGTCGGCGAGCGTCTCGGCGCGCGCGCCCGCCGCGCTCGCGCGCTTCTCGGCGTCACGCAGCGCGAGCTCGGCCTTGGCACGAGCCCTTCCGGCGCCCGCCACCCATCCCAGCAAGCTCGCCAGCCCGCCAATTCCCAGCGCGACCACGCCGACCGCGACGAGCGAGAGCTCCATGAGCCGCCATACTATCCACCTGTTCAGGTCCCCGCAAGAAAATCACCTCGGTTCCCCGCCACTCTCCCGCGACCCGAACTTTTTCAAGTCGTTATGGACTCCGAGGCCTTGCCTGCGGACACTGTGACGCCAAAGGGATCACCGATGGCAGAGGGCGACATCAGTCAGCGCAAGGCGGACCACATCGCGATCGCGGCGTCGGGCGAGGCGGACTTCCGGCGCCCAACGCTGCTCGACGATGTCCACCTCATCCACGCGGCGCTGCCCGAGCTCGCGGCCGACGAGATCGATCTCGGCACCGAGCTCTTGGGACGCGCCATCCGCGCGCCGCTCATGGTGACGGGCATGACCGGAGGCACGCCTGCCGCCGCCGAGATCAATCGCGCGCTCGCGGCCGCGGCCGCCAACGCCGGCATCCCCTTCGGGCTCGGCAGCCAGCGCGCCATGCTCGTGAGACCCGAGACCACCGAGACGTATCAGGTGCGCGCCGTGGCTCCGGACGTCTATCTGTTCGCGAACCTCGGCGGCGTTCAGCTCGCGCAGATGCCGGTCGCCGCCGTCAAGGAGGTCGTGCGCGCCGTCGAGGCGAACGCGCTCTGCGTCCACCTCAACCCGGCGCAGGAGCTCGCGCAACCCGGGGGCGATCGCGACTTCCGGGGCGTCGTCGACGCGATCGCGCGCGCCGTCGAGGGCGTGGGCGTGCCCGTCATGGTGAAGGAGACGGGCTGCGGGATCTCGCCGGCCGTCGCGCAGCGCCTGCGGGCGGCGGGCGTGCGCGCCATCGACGTGGCGGGCGCGGGCGGGACGTCGTGGACGGCCGTCGAGTCGCGGCGCACGCCCGGCGACGCGGGAGCGCTCGGGCGCGAGCTTTGGGACTGGGGCCTCCCGACGGCGGCGGCCGTGGGCTGGCTCGCGGCGGCGGGGCTCCCCGCGGCGGGTGTCGAGCTCGTCGCGTCGGGGGGCATTCGCAACGGCCTCGATGCCGCGCGCGCGCTCGCGCTGGGCGCGCGCGTTGCCGGCGTCGCAGCGCCCGCGCTGCGGGCCGTGCGCGCGGGCGGACGCGAGGCCGGGAGCGCGTTCCTCGCGCACGTCGTCGACGGCATCCGCGCGGTGGCTCTGCTCGCCGGCGTGCGACGCGCGGAAGAGCTGCCGGCGGCGCCGCGCGTGATCACGGGTGAGCTCGCGCAGTGGCTCTCGCAGAGGCCGAAATGACCGCGCCCGTCCGCGGGTTCGGCCACGGCAAGATCATCCTCATCGGCGAGCACGCCGTCGTGCACGGCTACGCCGCCATTGCGGCCGGGATCTCGGCCGGTGTCACCGTCGAAGCAACGCCGGGCGCGGGCCGCCTGCGCGTCCCCAGGTGGGCGCTCGAGGCGGCCGTGGGCGACGGCAGCGCCGTGGGCTGCGCCCTCGCCGCAGTGCTCGACCGCTTGGGTGCGCACCACTTCGACTTCGCGGCCGACGCCCACATCCCGTCGCGCGCGGGCGTCGGCAGCTCGGCCGCGCTCGCGGTGGCGCTCGCGCGGGCGGCCGCGGCCGCGACGGGCCGGCGAGACGACGACGGCGCACTCGTCGCCGCCGCCGTGTCCGACGCCGAGGCGGTCTTCCACGGCACGCCGTCCGGCATCGACGCGGCGGCGGCGACGAGCGGCGCCGTGGGACGCTTCTCGCGCGCCGATGGCTGGCGGCCCATCCCCGTGCTGCAGACGATGACGATCTGCGTGGGCCTCTCGGGACGACCACGCGACACTGCGGCGCAGGTGGCGGCCGTCGGACGGCTGCGCGATCGCCTTCCCGCCGCCGACGGCGTGCTCGCGCTCATGGGTCGGCTCGCCGACGACGCGCAGGCGGCGCTCGCGTGCGGCGACGTCGACGGCCTCGGGCGCATCCTCGA
>DASZFV010000200.1:0-3618 GCA_035939455.1 Polyangia bacterium | reverse complement strand
TTGCTCCAGGTCATGGACCACGGCGCGCTCACCGACAACAACGGGCGCAAGTCGGACTTCCGCCACGTCATCCTCATCATGACGAGCAACGTGGGCGCGCGGGAGCTGTCGAAGCGCCTGCCGGGGTTCGGCGGCGTGGGGGGCGCCCAGTTCGGCGACACGGACGAGGCCTTCAAGCGCATGTTCTCACCCGAGTTCCGCAACCGGCTCGACGCCAAGGTCGACTTCCAGCCGCTCGATCCGAGCGTCATGGGTCAGATCGTCGACAAGTTCGTGGGCGAGCTCAGGGAGCAGCTCGGCGAGCGCAAGGTGTCTATAGTGCTAACGCCTCATGCACGCAGTTACTTGGCCGAGAAGGGCTACGACCCCATGAACGGCGCGCGGCCCCTCGCGCGGGTCATCCAGGACGAGGTCAAGCGCCCGCTCACCGATGAGCTCCTGTTCGGGAAGCTCGCGAGCGGCGGACACGTGCGCGTCGACTTCGTCGACGGCAAAATGAGCTTCGACACCGGCTCCGCGGCCACGGGCGAGAGCTGAGGTCAGTCGTTCTCTGGAGGGCCCGCGTCGCCACCGGCGTCGCGGAACGGGGTGTGCTCGGCGTATTCGCGTAGACCCTCCTCGACGGCCAGGGCCTCTCGCTCGACGAATGACGCGATGGCGCCGCGCAGGCCGGGGTGGCCGATGAAGTGCGCGCTGTAGGTGAAGGCTGGCGCCAGGCCGCGCTTGAGCTTGTGCTCACCCTGGGCGCCCGCCTCGAACAGCTTGCAGCCCCGCGCGATGGCCCGCTCGATGAGCTGGTAGTAGCAGAGCTCGAAGTGGAGCATCTCGAAGTCGGCGACGCAGCCCCAGTACCGGCCGTAGAGGTGGCGGCCCTTCTCGAAGTTTACCGTGCCCGCGACCGGCTCGTCGCCGCGGTAGGCGAGGGTGGAGACCAGGCGATGGGCCAGGGTCTCGCGCGCGAGCTCGAAGAAGGCGGGACGCAGGTAGGCCGTTCCGTGGTGGCGCCGCACGTTCGTGAGGTAGAAGCGGTGCAGCGCCGCCCAGTCGCGGTCGTCGAGCTCGGCGCCCGTGGCGACGCGGAAGCGCAGGCCGTGGGCCGCCGCGCCCTGGCGCTCCTTACGTACCTGCTTGCGGTTGCGCGAGCGGAACGTCGAGAGGTAGTCGTCGAAGCTCTCGAAGGGGCGGGGCGCGCGGTTGTGCCAGTGAAACTGCAGGCTGAGGCGCGGCAGGTAGTCGTGGCGCGCGAGCGTCGCCTTCTCTTCCTCGGTGCAGAACAGGAAGTGCACGGACGAGGCGCGCTCCTGCTGGGCCACCTCGCGCACGCCGGCGAGCAGCGCGGCGACGATCTCGCCCTCGGGCGGAGCGCCCTCGGAGAGCAGCACGGGCAAGCGCCGTCCCGTCGCGGGCGTAAAGGGGATCGCGGCCACGAGCTTCGGGTAGTAGCCCAGCCCGGCGCGCTCGGCGGCGTCGGCCCAGCCCCAGTCGAAGATGAACTCGCCGTAGCTGTTCGTCTTCAGGTAGAGCGGCACGGCGCCCACGAGCCGGCCCTCCTGGCGCGCGAGCACGAGGCGCGGCTCGCAGCCCGCGCGAGCCCCCACGCTCTCCGAGGCCTCGAGCGTCGCGAGGAAGGCGTGCTCGAGGAACGGATCATCCTCGCCCGCGAGCGCGTCCCACGCGGGCGCGGCCACCTCGGTGATGCTCTGTGCGACCTGGATGTCGATGGCGTCAGCGTAGCAGGTGGACTGGCGGCGAGCGCGCCGGCGTGAAAGATTGGGGCGTGGCCGACTGCCTCCGACACGTGGCGACGCGAGTGGCGGGCGCCGGCAGGAGCGGCGGTCTGTGGTGGGGCATCGCGCTGTCGCTCGGTCTCGCCGTCCTGAGCATCGCCATCGCGGCCGCCGTCGTCGTGAGCTGGTCGGCCGACCGCTTCAAGGAAGGCGCGCCCGCCTCGTTCCTCGCGGACCACCCGCCGCCCCTGCGCGCGCTCGCGCGCCTGGGCAAGAACCTCGCGGGTCTCGTGCTGCTGCTCCTGGGCGCTGTCATGGCGCTGCCGGGCGTACCCGGGCAGGGCATCCTCACGATGATCATCGGCCTCACGCTGCTCGATTTCCCGGGCAAGCTGGCCCTCGAGCGCCGCCTCGTGAGCCGCCCGTTCGTGCTGCGCCAGCTCAACGGATTGCGCGGGCATTTCCGCCGCGGACCGCTCGACCTCGGTTAGGCGGCGACGCCGTCGCGGCTATTGCGGCGCTCTGCCGGCGGCGCGTTCAGCGACGCAGGCCGGGCAGGGGCAGTTCGCGCGCAGATCGCGAAAGTTGTAGATGCCCGTGGAGTGGCCGTCGCTCCACTCGATCTGGATGGCGTACCGCCCCACGAGCTCGATGCCCTTCGCGCGGATGGTCTCGGGCACGGCCGCGGGGTCGAGCAGCGCCGCTCCCGAGGTCTCCTCGACGCACCCGGCGCAGCGGCAGGCGAGCCGCAGGTGGCGGGCCGGATAGATCGTCTCGTGGCCGTCGGGCCACTTGAGCGTGATCTTCGAGCGCAGGAGGCCCACGATCTCGTCGGGCATCGGCATCAGCGCCCACCCTCGCGCCTGCGACGCTGCAGCAGGTACTTGAGGAGGGGGGCGGTGTGCAGCGCCTGAATGAACGCGCCCTCGTCGAGCAGTTTCTCGAGATCGACGAGCGACACCGGGTGCAGCCGTAGGTCCTCGTCGGCGCCCGGGTCGGCCTCGCCCAGGCGCACGACACCCTCGGCGAGGAAGGTGTACGTCAGGTTGTTCTGCAGCGCGGGGTTCGCCGACAGCGTGATGAGAAGCGACCAACGGCCGCCGCCGTAGCCCGTCTCCTCGAGGAGCTCGCGCCGCGCCGCCCCCTCGAGGGAGGTCTCGCCCGGGTCGGTCGTGCCGGCCGGGATCTCGAAGTGGACCTCGCCGAGCCCATGGCGGTACTGGCGGATGAGCAGCACCTCGTCGTCCGTCGTCACCGCGACGACGTTGACCCACGGCACGTACTCGTTGACCCAGTACTCCGGGATGACGCTGCCGTTCGGGAGCTCGACCTTGTCGACGCGCACCGTGTACCAGAACTTGCGCGACAGGTACTCGCGCGAGAGCACCTTCCAGGGCTCGGGATCGTCGGGGAAATGCCGGCCGTCGGCCATCTGGCTATCCCCTCTCGATGGGGTAACCGGCCTCGCGCCAGGCGCGGATGCCACCGTCCATGGAGACGACGTTCGCGTAGCCCATCTTCCCCAGGTTGTCGGCCGCGAGCGCCGAGCGGAAGCCGCCCCCACAGTAGACGACGATGGGCGCGGCCTTGTCGGGGATGAGCGCCTCGATGTCGCGCTCGAGGACGCCGCGCCCGAGGTGACGCGCGCCCGCGGCGCGGTCCGCGGCCCACTCGGCGCCCTCGCGCACGTCGAGGAAATGGAACGGCTCGCCGCGATCGAGCCGCGCCTTGACGTCGGCGATCGTGCACTCGGCGACGCGCGTCTTGGCGTCGGCGACGATGGCCAGGAAGCCAGGACTGTGTTTCATGGGCGGAAAGCCTAACAGACCGCGCCACGGCCTCGGGACGGCATTTGACACGCCCCCTCCGCCTTCATAGGTTGTCCAGCCGA
>DASZFV010000199.1:0-6295 GCA_035939455.1 Polyangia bacterium | reverse complement strand
GGCGAGAACGCGCACCACATGGTCGAGGCGCTGTTCAAGGCGTTCGCGCGCGCGACCTCGATGGCCGTGCGACCCGATCCGCGCGTCGTCGGCGTGCCGTCGACGAAGGGCACCCTCACGGGGTGACCGAGCACGCGTGAGCACCGCGAAGGCCATCGTCGCCGTCGCCGACACCGGCAGCGGCAACCTGCGCAGCGTCGAGAAGGCGCTCGCCGCCGCGGGCGCCACGGTCATCGTCACGGCCGACGCCGAGCGCCTGGCGCGCGCCGACAAGATCGTCGTGCCCGGCCAGGGCGCGTTCGGCGGCTGCGTCTCCGGCCTCGACCGCGGCGGCGGAGCGCTGCGCGAGGCGGTCATGGAGAGCATCCGCGCGGGCAAGCCTTACCTGGGGATCTGCCTCGGGCTGCAGGTGCTCTTCGACGCGAGCGAAGAGGATCCGGCCTGTCGCGGCCTCGGCGTCCTGCCGGGACGCGTGCGCCGCATCCCGGCCGGGCCCGGCCTCAAGATCCCGCACATGGGCTGGAACCGGACGCGGCGCGGGCCCGCCCGGACCGACGTCCTGTCGACGACGCCCGACGGAGCCTATTTCTACTTCGTGCACAGCTACTACCCCGAACCGGAACGCCCCGAGGACAACGCGCTCACGACCGAGCACGGCATCGAGCTGTGCGTGGCCGCGGCGCGCGACAACGTCTTCGGATGTCAGTTTCACCCCGAGAAGAGTCAGTGGGCGGGCCTGGCGCTGCTGCGCCGGTTCGTCGACGCGTGAGAGCCGACGGAGGAGGGAGACGATGGAGCCTGCCTTGAGGATTCACACATGCTGATCTTCCCCGCCATCGATCTGCTCGAGGGCTCGGCCGTCCGGCTCGCGCAGGGCAAGCGCGAGAGCGCCAAGATCTACAGCCAGGAGCCGTGGGAGATCGCGCGCGCCTGGTCGAAGATCGGCATCCCGCGCCTGCACGTCGTCGATCTCGACGCGGCCTTCGCGCGCGCCGCCGCGTCGCCGAAGCCCGGCGCCAACAACCGCGCCGTCATTCGCAAGATCATCGAGCAGTCGAACCTCGAGGTCGAGGTGGGCGGCGGCGTGCGCACGCTCGAGGATTGCGAGGCGCTCTTCGACGTCGGCGTCAAGCACGTCGTGCTCGGCACGGCCGCCGTCAAGGACCCGATCATGGTCCGCGAGGCATGCGCGCGCTGGCCCAAGAAAATCGTCGTGGCCGTCGACGCGCGTGAGGGCAAGGTCTCGGTCGAGGGCTGGACGGAGGACACCTCGGCCGACGCCGTCGAGGTGGGACTGGCCGTCGCGCGCGCGGGCGCGGGCGCCGTGCTCTACACCGACATCGGGCGCGACGGCATGCGCACGGGACCGAACCTCGACGCGACGGCGCGCCTGGCGCGGCGCCTCGATCCCTGCCCCGTGATCGCCTCGGGCGGCGTGGCCCGCCTATCCGATCTCGACGGCCTCCTCGACACGGGCGCCTTCGCGGTCGTCATCGGCAAGGCCCTCTACGAAGGCGTGTTCACCGTCGAGGACGCTATCCGTCGCGTGCGCGACCGCGCCATCTAGTAGAACCACCTTCATGTTGTGCAAGCGCGTCATCCCCTGCCTCGATGTCGCCGACGGGCGCGTCAAGAAGGGCGTGCGCTTCAAGGAACTGCGCGACGCTGGCGATCCCGTGGCCGTGGCCGCCGCGTACGACGTGCAGGGCGCCGACGAGCTCTGCTACCTCGACATCTCGGCCTCGGCCGAGGGACGCGCGACGACGCTCGACGTCGTGCGCGCCACGGCCGAGCACGTGTTCCTGCCGCTCACCGTGGGCGGCGGCGTGCGCTCCGTCGATGACGTGCGCCAGCTCCTGCTCGCGGGCGCCGACAAGGCCGGCATCAACACAGCGGCCGTCGCCGACCCGGAGCTCGTGCGCCGCGCCGCCGACGCCTTCGGCGATCAGGCCATCGTCGTTGCCGTCGACGCGCGCCGCGATCCGACGGCGCCGGCCGCGGCGCCGCGCTGGGAGGTCTTCACGCACGGCGGCCGCACGCCCACGGGCATCGACGCGCTCGCCTGGTGCGAGCGTATGGCCGCCGCCGGCGCGGGCGAGCTGCTGCTCACGAGCATGGATCGCGACGGCACGCGCGACGGCTTCGACCTCGAGCTCACGCGCGCCGTCGCCGACAGCGTGCCCATCCCCGTGATCGCCTCGGGCGGCGTGGGCACGCTCGAGCACCTCTACGAGGGCATCGCCCAGGGCCACGCCGAAGCCGTGCTCGCGGCGTCGATCTTCCACTTCGGCGAGCTCACCGTGGGGCAAGCGCACGAATTCTTGCGCGCGCGGGGCGTCCCGGTGCGAGATCAGGAACATGGCCCCCTCGCCTGAAGCGCCGTCCGGCTCGCTGCTCGACGCCGTGACCTTCGACGCGAGCGGGCTCGTGCCCGTCATCGCCCAGGAAGCGGCGACGGGACAGGTGCGCATGCTCGCGTGGGCCAACCGCGAGGCGCTCGAGAAGACGCTCGCGACGGCGCAAGCCCACTTCTGGAGCCGCTCTCGCGCGAAGCTCTGGCGCAAGGGCGAGGAGTCGGGTCACACGCTCGCCGTGCGCCAGGTCCGCGTCGACTGCGACGGCGACGTCGTGCTGTACACTGTCGATCCGACCGGGCCGTCGTGCCACACGGGCGCGACGTCGTGCTTTTATCGCGCCCACGACGACGCGAGCGGCGGGCTCGGCGCGGATGACGGCCCGCCCGATCCGCCCGCCGTCGTCTTCGCGCGCGTCGCCGAGGTGATCCGCAGGCGGAGCGCCGAACGGCCGGAGAAATCCTACGTCGTCTCGCTGCTGGATCAGGGGATCGGGAGGATCAACGAGAAGATCGCCGAGGAGGCGCGCGAGCTCGTCGAGGCGCTGCCCGCGGGCGACGCCGCGCACACGGCGCACGAGGCCGCCGACCTGCTCTTCCACGTCCTCGTGGGTCTCGAGGCGGCGGGAGTCCCCGTGGACCGCGTCTTCGGCGAGCTCGGGCGCCGCTTCGGCGTCTCGGGCCTCGACGAAAAGGCGAGCCGGCGGAAATGATCGAGGCGGTGCGGCAGATCCTCTCGTCGGGAGGTCTCTGCGCCGCGGCCTTTCCCGGCTACGAGTCGCGCCCCGGGCAGCTCGCCATGGCAGAGCGCATCGCCGCCGCCATCGAGGGAGACGAGCGCCTGCTCGTCGAGGCCGGCACGGGAACGGGCAAGACGCTCGCCTACCTGATTCCGGCGCTGTTATCGGGGCGCAAGGTCGTCGTCAGCACGGGCACGAAGACCCTCCAGGACCAGATCGCGACGATCGACCTGCCGCGCCTGCGCGCCATCCTGGATCCCACGGGCGTGCTGGGACGGCCGCTCACCTGGGCCGTCATGAAGGGCCTGCAGAACTACGTCTGCCTGCGCCGACTCGGTGAGCGCGACCGGCAGCGTTCGCTCTTGCCGTCGCCCGAGCTCGATCGCGTGCTCGCGTGGGTCAGCGAGACGGCGACCGGCGACCGGGCCGACCTGGCCGACCTGCCCGACGACTCGGCGCTCTGGCGCGACGTGCAGGCCACGCCCGAGACGCGCATCGGCGCGCGCTGCAGGTACTTCGAGAAGTGCTTCGTCACCCAGATGCGCCGGCGCGCCGCCGACGCGCAGCTCGTCATCGTCAATCACCACCTCTACTTCGCCGACCTCGCCCTGCGCAGCCAATGGCCGGAGGCCCAGGTGCTGCCCCCGCACGAGGTCGTCATCTTCGACGAGGCCCACCAGATCGAGGACGTCGCGACGGAGTTCTTCGGCCTGCACGTCTCGACGCAGCGGATGTTCGCGCTCGCGCGCGACCTCGCGCGCGCCGCCGCGCTCGACGCCACGCGCGCGCAGTCGGCGACCGGCCGCCTCAACGGCGCGACGGGCGCGCTCGCCGACGCCCTGCGCGACCGCCTGCCCGCGCCGCGCCCCGGCCTCGACGAGGTGCGCGTCCCCGTGCCCGAGAACCTCTGGACCAGCCCGGCGCTCGCGCGCTACCACGAGCTCGACGGCGTGCTGGAGGAGATCGCCACCTGGCTCGACGGCGAGAGCGACGCCGTCCGGGAGTCCGAGCATCCGGCCGAGCTCGCGGCGCTCGGCCGGCGCGCGAACGCCCTGCGCGGCGATCTGGGCCAGCTCGCGGGTGGCCGCGCCACGGGCCGTGGCCGCAGCCAAAGCGACGTCCGTTGGCTGGCCGCCACCGTGCGCAACGTGAGCCTGCACGCGTCGCCCATCCACGTCGGCCCGGCCCTCGCGCGCGCCTTCGACGCCTGCCCCGGCCCGCTCATCTTCACCTCGGCGACGCTCACGGTCGCGGGCGCGTTCGACTTCATCCGCGAGCGCATCGGCCTAGGCGACTCCGCCGCCGAGGTGACCTTCGCCTCCCCGTTCCGCTACGCGCGCCAAGCGCTGCTCTACGTCGCCGCGGATCTGCCCGAGCCCAAGAACGAGGCCTTCGCGGCCGCGGCGGCGGCGCGCATGGCCGAGCTCGCGACGCTCACGGGCGGGCGCGCGCTCCTGCTCTTTACGAGCTTCCGCAACCTGCGCGTCGGCGAAGCCTATCTGCGCGCCCACACGAAGTTCCCGTTGCTCGTCCAGGGCGAGAAGCCTCGCCACCTCCTGCTCGCAGAGCTGCGCGAGAAGATCGGCTCCGTGCTCCTCGCGACGCAGAGCTTCTGGGAGGGCGTCGACGTGCCCGGCGAGGCGCTCTCGCTCGTCGTCATGGACAAGATCCCGTTCGCCGTGCCGGACGACCCGCTCACGGCGGCCCGCATCGACCACATCCGCGAAAACGACGGCGAGCCGTTCTCGGAGCTGCAGCTGCCGCGCGCCGCCCTCGCGCTCAAGCAGGGCTTTGGCCGCCTCATCCGCAGCCACGGCGACTTCGGCATCGTCGCCGTGCTCGACGGCCGCCTGCACCACCGCGCCTACGGCGCGCGCCTCATCGCGAGCCTTCCCCCCGACTGCCCCCGCACGGAGTCGCTCGAGGAGGTCGCGGCCTTCTGGGCCCGCGGCCCCGTCGTCGCCGCGGCGCGGGCGCGCGCCGAGCTCGCCGCGCGCCAAGCGCTCGCGCCATCGCCCGCCGAACAGCCATGATCCCCTTCCTCCTCTACGCGGCTGCCTTCGTCGCCGGCTCGATTCCGTTCGGCCTCGTCGTGGCCCGCGCCAAGGGCGTCGATCTGCGCGCTGTCGGCAGTGGGAACATCGGGGCGACCAACGTGGCGCGCGCGCTCGGAAAACCCTGGGCCATCGTCGTGCTGCTGGCCGATGCCGCCAAGGGCTTCGTGCCCGTGACGCTCGGGCAGCACCTCGGGCTGCCCGCCCGCGACGTCGCCCTCGCGGGCCTCGCCGCGATCGTCGGCCACATGTTCACGATCTTCCTGCGCGGCCGGGGCGGCAAGGGCGTCGCGACCTCCCTCGGCGTCGCGCTCGCGCTCTCGCCACCCGCCGCCATGTGCGGTTTCGCCCTCTATGTCGTCGCCTTTGCGCTGTTCCGCCTCTCGTCCATCGGCTCGCTGCTGGGAATCTGGTCCTTCCCCGTGTTCGCGACGCTGCTCGGCGGTCTGGCCCGCCCCTACCTCGTGCTCGCGACGGTGGTCGCCCTGCTCGTCACCGTGCGCCATCGGCAGAACATTGCGCGCCTCCTGCGCGGCGAAGAAAAGAAAGCCTGACTCCGCGCCACCTTAGCGCCCTCGAGCCGCCTCCCCCCGCAGCGTGAGGCACGTGCTGCTCGCGCGCGCGACGAGGCTGCCCTTGTCGTCCAGGACGTCGCACTCGACGAGGCCCACGGTGCGACCGCGCTTGACGACCTTCGCCTCGGCGCGCAAGTGCGCGCGCCAGACGGGTTTCATGAAGTTGATCTTGAGCTCGAGCGTCGTGAACGTCTCGCCCCGCGCGAGCTCGGCCGCGTAGGCCATCCCCATGGCCGCGTCGGCGATGTCGCACAAGACGCCGCCGTGCAGCGTCCCCATGGGGTTCGCGAGCCGCTCGTCGGCGGGCAGCTCGATCGTGGCGCGGCCGGGCGCCAAGTCCGTGAGCGTGAACCCCAGCATGCGCGCGATGGCGGGAGCTGGGAAGCGCTTCGGGTCCTTCATCGCGCGCTGCAAGACGTCGTACATCTCGTCGGCCATGACGCGAACTCTGTCAGCGGCCCGAGACGGCCGCAACTTCGGCGCTGGCGAGACCGATCGGCTTCGAGCGCCATCTTGGCTACCCACGATCAGGCGCTCGCCGTGGCTTCGCGTGCCCACGGATCCGCGTCGTTG
>DASZFV010000198.1:0-11023 GCA_035939455.1 Polyangia bacterium | reverse complement strand
CACGCGCCGAACGCGAAGCGCAGTCTCCTCTCGGCGCGTGAGCGCGCGCGGCGCGCGGAAATGCGTGGCCTCACCCCGCCGTCAGAGCGCCGCCGAGGCGTCTCTGAGGGCCGGCCCTGGGCTCGCCGTGACCGGGTCTCCATGGCAGGGCATGACCCGCGCGAGGCCGGGCAGCTCCGCCCACTGATCGAGCTGGCTCTTGAGCGCCTTCTTGTCGGAGAGGAACATCATCTTGAACACGGGCACGACCTTGGGACCGCCCGCGAAACCGCACAGGCGAGGGAGGAGCCCGAGCGAGCCCTTGGAGTTGTTCTGAATCGCGTCGGCGATGAGCAGGCTCGTGCGCGCGCCGCCTGCGCTCGTGACGACGACCGCCGGCTCGCCGTTCTTCGTGCCCGCGACGGACTCGATGCGTACGTTCGCGTCGGGGGGGACGTCCTCCAGCGTGCCCGCGAGCTCGGCGCGCGTGCGCATCTTGTCGGCGCAGACCTTGGGCCCGTAGATCTTGAGGCCCAGCTTGTCGGCGAACGCCCGCGCGTCGATCATGTGCTGCTCGTGGGGTAGCACGAGGAAGGCCGGGCGACCCCAAGCCTTGATCTCCGCGAGCAGGTCCTCCTCGAGGGGCACCGCGGAGCCGAAGAACATCAAGGCGCCGTCGGACCGCTTGACGATGAACATCCTGCGCTTGAAGGGAATGCCGGGGACGTCTCCCTGCACGGCCCACAGGTTGTCCTCGAGCTTCTCGATCGGATCGTGGCGCGTCACGATCCACGGGCGCGGCGATCTTGCCATCGGGGCCTCCTGCCCATTCACTACCACGCAGGTTGCCGTCCATGGTAGGCCTCCGTGGGAGGAGACGAGTGCCGTGAACATCGCAGAATCGCCGATCTGGGAGCAGCTCGTGCAGCACCAGCGCGCCACGGAGCCGCTCCTCATGCGCGACCTCTTCGCGAAGGACCCAGAGCGCTTCGCGCGCTTCTCGCTGCGGCTCGACGATCTGCTGCTCGACTACTCGAAGAACCGGGTCACCGACGAGACGATGACGCTGCTGCGCGCGCTCGCGCGCGCGGCGGGCGTCGAGGCCATGCGCGACCGCATGTTCGCGGGCGAGCCCATCAACCTCACCGAGGGGCGCGCCGTGCTCCACGTGGCGCTGCGCAACCGGGCCCGCCGGCCCATCTTCGTCGACGGGAAGGACGTCATGCCCGACGTCGAGGCCGCGCTCGCGCACATGAAGTCCTTCAGCGAAGCCGTCCGCGGCGGGGCCTGGACGGGTTACACGGGGAAGCCCATTCGCGCCGTCGTCAACATCGGAATCGGCGGCTCCGATCTCGGGCCCGTCATGGTGACGCAGGCGCTGCGGCCCTACGCCCGCCCGGACGGCGAGCTGGCGCTGCACTTCGTCTCGAACGTCGACGGCTCGCACATCGCCGAGGCGCTCAAGCGCGTCGATCCCGAGACGACGCTCTTCCTCGTGGCGTCGAAGACGTTCACGACGCAAGAGACGATGACCAACGCGCACACGGCGCGCGGCTGGTTCCTCGAGCGCGCCAAGGACGACCGCCACGTCGCCAAGCACTTCGCGGCGCTGTCGACGAACACCCAGGCCGTCTCGGCCTTTGGCATCGACCCGGCCAACATGTTCGTCTTCTGGGACTGGGTCGGCGGCCGCTACTCGCTGTGGTCGTCGATCGGTCTGTCGATCGCGCTCGCGATTGGCTTCGAACGCTTCGAGGAGCTCCTCGAGGGGGCTTTTGGGATGGACGAGCACTTCCGCACGGCGCCCCTCGAACAGAACCTGCCCGTCACGCTGGCGCTGCTCGGCGTCTGGTACAACAACTTCTACGGCGCCGCCACGCACGCCATCCTGCCGTACGACCAATACCTGAGCAGGTTCCCCGCCTACTTCCAGCAAGGCGACATGGAGTCGAACGGCAAGGGCGTCGCGCGCGACGGCCGTCGCGTCGACTGTCAGACCGGCCCCGTCATCTGGGGCGAGCCGGGCACGAACGGCCAGCACGCGTTCTATCAGCTCATCCACCAGGGCACGAAGCTCGTGCCGTGCGACTTCCTCGCCGCCGTCGAGACGCACAACCCGCTCGGCCGGCACCACGAGCTGCTCCTCGCGAACTTCTTCGCGCAGCCCGAAGCCCTCATGAGGGGGCTCGACGAGACCGAGGCGCGCCAGGAGCTGACGGCGCAAGGCCTCCCGGCCGAGCGCCTCGAAGCGCTGCTGCCCCACAAGGTGTTCCCGGGGAACCGCCCCACGAGCTCGGTCCTCTATCAGAAGCTCGATCCGAGGACGCTCGGCCGTCTCATCGCGCTCTACGAGCACAAGATCTTCGTGCAAGGCGTGATCTGGAACGTGAACTCGTTCGATCAGTGGGGCGTCGAGCTCGGCAAGAAGCTCGCTGGCGCCATCATCCCGGAGCTCGAGGCGCCCGGCGAGATCGCGACCCACGACTCCTCGACGCGCGGGCTCATCAACGAGTACAAGCGCCGCAGGCGCTGAGCCCGCGGGAGCTTTCAGCGCGTGAAGGCCTGGGCGTCCTTGGCGAAGGCCTTCATGCCCTCGCCGCTGAGCGGGTGATCGGCCACCGTGCCGAGCACCCCGGCCGGCACCGTGAGGATGTCGGCGCCCGCGACGAGGCAATCCATCATCTGGACCGGATTGCGGATGCTGGCCGCGAGGATCTCCGTCGTGATGCGGTAGTTCGCGAACACGGTCGCGATCTCGAAGATGAGCCGCGCGCCCGTGTCCTTGACCGGTCCACCCGTGGCGACGTAGGCGGTGTTGTGCATGGCCTCGGTACCGGTGCTCTTCGCGCGATCCTCGGCCCAATAGAGCGAGTTTCCGGGCGACCGGCGCGGGTCGTCGTGCGAATAGGCGTAGTCGGCGAGCCGGCCCAGAAAGGGACTGACGTAGACGGCGCCCGCGTTGGCCGCCCAGAGGGCCTGCGCCGTATTGAACACGAGCGTCGTGTTGACGCGGATGCCTTGCTCCCAGAGGCGCCGGATGACCTTTAGCCCCGTGTAGGGGTCGGCCTCCGGATTGACGGCGCGGTAGCCGCCCACGGGCACCTTGATGATGGCGTTGTCGCCGAGGGCGGCCAGCTCGCTCGATTGTTTCACCATGCCCTCCTCGTCGAGGGCCGTGAGCTCGAGCGAGACCGGGTGCGGTCGGAACAGCGCGCAGAGGTCGCGCATGATGTCCTTGGCGCGGCTCCAGGAGTCCGCGCCGGCCTTCTTGAGGAGCGTCGGATTGGTCGTCAAACCGTCGATGATGCCCGCGCGCAGCAACGGCTCGACGTCGGCGCGCGTCGCCGAGTCCGCGAAGAAGCGCGGCGCGAGCGGTGACGGGTGCTTGATGGTTCTGCCGTCGCCGACCTCCCGGTCCGCGTTGACGGGAGCCATGAGGCCGCGTCTGTGGAACAGCGCCGGGTTGCCGACGGGGGGGGTGAACATCATGCCCTCAGCCTGCGCGAATCCACGCCCAACGTCCAGGTTGGTGGATCATTCTCCGGGAACACCCAACGCGGTGCACGCGCCGCGCCCGAGACGGTAAGTCCGCTCATGACTTGGCCGCGCAGACGTCATGCGCTGGCGGAGCCGTGCTTGGCGGCGCTCGGGGCGGGGACGGCGTCGCCGAGCGACGCGCGAAGGTGACGCTGCAGGCGTTGCTTGAGACGCTCCTCGATCTGGCGGACGCGCTCGCGGCTCACGCCGAAGCGGCCCGCGATCTCGGCCAGCGTCGTCGGGTCCTCGCAGACGAGCCTCCCGTTGAAGATCTCGGCGTCGCGTCCCGTGAGGGTCTCCTGGAAGACGCGCACCTCGCGTCCGAGGATGCCGTTGAACTCCTGCGACTCCGCCGCGACGTCCGGCCGGAAGGTCGCCTCGGCGCTCAGGCCCTCGCCGAGGGTGCGCTCGTCGTCGTCGCCGCGCGTGGGCCAGTCGAGCGAGGCGTCGTACGCCGACAGGCGCCGCTCCATGTCGACGACCTCCTGTTCGCTCACGGAGAAGGCAGCCGCGAGCTGTTGCGCGCCGGCCGCGGTGCCGTCCCGCCCCGCGAGGCGCGCCTTCTCGCGTCGCAGACCAAAGAACAGCCGGCGTTGCGCCTGCGTCGTCCCCAGCTTCACGAGCCGCGCGTTCGACAGGATGAACTTCAAGATATAAGCGCGAATCCACCACGAGGCGTAGGTCGCGAGCTTGACGCCGCGGTGTGGATCGTACTTCTGCACGGCGTGAATGAGCCCGAGGTTGCCCTCCTGGACGAGGTCGAGGAGGTTGTGCCGGGCCGTCCGATACTCGAGGGCGATCTTCACGACGAGGCGGAGGTTCGCCGTCACGAGGCGACGTGCGCGCTTCTGGTCGCCCGTCGCGGCGAGCTCGAGCGCGAGGCGCTGCTCTTCCTCGCGCGTCAGGAGCGGATGCCTCCGCAGCTCCTGGAAGTAGGTCATCATCTTCTTGGAAGGACTGTCGGGGCGCTCGGGAACGACGGCACGCGCGTGAACGCCGCGCGGCTTCGGCTCTTCCCAGTCTTCGACCGTTCGGAGTTGCGCTCCGAGCTCCATTCGAGGTTGCGGCCTCTGAATGGCCTTCGGCGTGCGATGCGCGCGGCGCTGCGCGGACGGGGGACCCTCGGGAAGTCTCAAGTGGGCGGTACTTGGCATGCGACGCTCTCAAGCAATGCCCGAGCCAGTCGCCCATACACGCTCTCACTCGTCTTTGTGCGGCTCCCGACGCCGAACGTTACCGGACGGTGTCGCAGACGGTCGCCGTCCGTCGCACGCGAGTAACGAGGCGCGTGCCGCCGCGGGACCCTCGACGACGGCGGCCCGCGCGGCTTCGAACCGGCGGCTGACGTCCGGCCAGTTCCATAGGTTCCACACTGCTTCGAAGAACTCGGCCTTGCGGTTCTCGTATTGCAGGTAGTAGGCGTGTTCCCAGGCGTCGAGAACGAGGAGCGGCGAGCTGCCCTGCGCGGCGTTCGATTGGTGATCGTAGATCTGAGATACGATCAGCCGTCGACCCACCGGCTCCCACCCGAGCGCGGCCCAACCCGAGCCCATGAGCGTGGCGGCGGTCTCGGTGAGCTGGCGGCGAAAGGCGTCGAAGCCGCCGAAGTCCCGATCGATCGCCTCCTTGAGCGCGCCCTCGGGGCGGCCGCCCGCCTTGGGCGCGAGATTCTTCCAGAAGAGCGAGTGCAGGACGTGACCGGAGACATTGAAGGCCAGCGCACGTTCGAGGGCCGGCAGCGCACGGACGTCGATCTCCGGCCTTGCGCGCGCCTCACCGAGGCGCTCGAGCGTCTCGTTCGCGCCCTTGACGTACGCCGCGTGATGCTTGCCGTGATGGAGCTCGAGGATCCGCCCGGCGATGTGAGGCTCGAGTGCCCCGAAATCGTAGGAGAGCTCGGGCAGCGTGTAGGTAGACAGGGTGGACTCCGGCCTCATCAACTGCGGACCGTGGCGGCCAGGAGAATTTCTGCTCCGCGTTTGTGGGCGCGCTCCGTCGTCGTCATCTGTTCATAGAGAAGGCGGAGGACGTCGTCGGACGTCTCGAGCACCGCGCTCGAAAGCCGATCGAGGACGGTTTGGTGATCACGCACCATTTGCTCGGCGAAGGCGCGGTCGAAATCCGGCCCCGACTTCGTCGCGAGCAGCTCGTGGTCGGCATCCGCGCTGGTGGCCGAGCCGAGCGTCGCGAGGTCGGAGCCACGCCTGCGCAGGTACTCGTCGAGCTTTCGTTCGGCCAGCGTGTGCTCGTCGATGAGCGTGCGGGCGTAATCCCGCACGGAGCGCGTCGAGCCCTTGGTCGACGCCAGGCGGGCCATCTGAATGGCAGTCTGATTCGCCTGATGGAGCTGTTGAAGGGTGAGCTTGTCGCCCCCCGTGACGATGGGCGGCGCCACCGGGGGCGGCGCCAGCGGCGGCGCCGCGTGCGCCCCCGCCCCCACGAGTGACAAGGCACCGACGGCTGCGAACGCGATTGCATGGATGCGGTGCATGGCATTCCCTCCTACACTCTCGCGTGGCGGCGCAGGTGCCAGCCCACGCGGACGCTGTAAGGCCACGGCTCGGGAACCGCGACCAACATCAAGACGGCGCCGAGCAATCCGAAGTTCTTCATGAAGTTGATGAGATCGATGGCGCGTCGCATTCCTTCTTCGTGCCAGAACGCATGCATCGTCAACGTCACAGGAACGAGAAACAACGCGAGCGCCGCGACGCCGATGCGAGGCGCGACCCCGAGGAGGAGCGTCACGCCGCCCACGATGAGGAGCAGGCCGGCCAAGAGCACGGCCGCCGTTGGCAAGGGAATCCCGTGACGCGCGACCTGTTCGGCCATGGCCGTCGCGTTCGTGAAGTGATGCGCCCCGCTCAGCAGGAAGTACCCCCCGAGCAGGACGCGACCAGCGAGAAATATTTCTTTCATGGTGCCCCTCCCCTCGACCGAAAAGATAAGCATGACCACCTGACGTACAAGACCCTCACTTGGCGGCGCGCGCGGGGGTTCCCATGCTTCGCCCGTGACCGCCACCGCCGACCCCGCCCACTCCCGCGCCCGCGCCCGCTGGCGCCTCCCCCTCCCCGGCGGAGGGCGGCTGCCCCTTTCGCGGCTCGGCAAGCTTCTCTATGAGAAATATTTCGACCACGCGGTCTCGAGCAGCGCCGCGACGCTCAGCTTCTATTTCTTCTTCTCGCTGTTCCCGTTTCTCTTCGTCCTCGTGGCGTTGACGGCCTACCTGCCGGTCTTCAACCCTTCGATGCAGAGGATCCTCGAGGCCGCGAGGGACGTCCTGCCCGGGGAAGCCATGAAGCTCGTCGACAGCCACCTCCAAGGCGTGGGCGGACATCCGAAGCTCTTGACGCTCGGCCTCGTCGCGACGCTGTACTCGGCGACCCGGGGCGTCGACGCCGTGCGGGCTGCGCTCAACCTCTCCTACGACGTCAAGGAGTCGCGGCCGATATGGAAGACCCAAGGCCTCGCCTTCGGCGTCACCATCGGCGGGGCCCTGCTCGTGCTCGTCAGCGTCGGCGTTGCGGTGCTCGGCGGCGACGTCGGATTCTGGCTGTCCCGCCATCTCGGCATTGGCGCGCTCTACATCGACGCCTGGCGGTGGGCGCGCTGGCCGGTGACGATCTTACTGACGATGCTCATGGCCGCCCTCGGCTACTACCTGCTTCCCGACGTCGAGCAGGAGTTCAAGTTCATCACGCCCGGCTCCGTGATCGCGACGCTCGCGGCCCTCGGCGCGAGCGTGGGCTTCGGCCAGTACGCCGCGCACTTCGGCAGCTACGACCTCGCGTACGGCTCGATCGGCGGCGTGGTCGTGCTCATGACCTGGTTCTACATCCTGGGGCTCATCTACCTCATGGGGGGCGAGATCAACGCGACCCTCGAGTTCGAGTCACCGGTGGGAAAGAGCGCGGGCGCGCGCGCGCCGGGGCAGAGACCTCCGCCCAAGAGCGAGCGCCCAAGCGCCGTTCCCGTGGGCGCGGCGGGCTCGGCCAACGCCGCCGAGCGCGCGTCGGGTGGCGCCGCCCCCGAAGCGTCGCGCTGAGTCACGGCCGCCGGTGCCTTGCCCAGGGCACGACCGTGTAACTCGGTTACCGATCGGTAGCAATCCAGCACCGAGCTCGGCGTGAGCGGCGCCTCAGAGACCCGGCCTTCCGCCACCGTCGCGGCTTGGCACGATTCTCGAAAGTCTCGCGAAAACGTCGTCATGCAAACAGCAAAAGCACTGTTGAGGTCTTATTACGACGGCGGAGACGCCCTCGACCTCCTGCGCGGGCAACACCGCGAGATCGACCAGCTCCTCGGCGCGCTTGAGCGCGCCACGCTGGGCCGCGACAGAAGTCGCCTCGTCGCCGAGCTCGGCGATCTGCTCGCCGTCCACATGGCCCTCGAGGAGCGCGTCTTCTATCCGGGCCTCACGCCCACCGTTGCCGAGTCGGAGGATCGCACGTTCGTCGTCCTCGCCGTCGAGGATCACTTCGAGCAAAAGCGTCTTCTCTCGGATCTCCTCGAGACCGGCGTCGAGGACCTCGCCTTCGAGGCCACCGTGCGCCGCCTGCACGACAGCGTGAGCGCGCACGTCTCCGCGGAAGAGCGGCTCTCCCCCAGGATCCGACGGCGTCTGTCGCTCACCCGCCTGCGCCGCCTCGCGTACGAGATGCGCGTGCTCGAGTTTCAGCTCCGCACCGACGCCGAGCCGCGCCGCCTCGTCCTTGAGGACATCGTGGCCTCGGCCATGGCATGACCCGCAACCCCACCGGAGGAAGACGACCATGACCAAGCAAACCCTCGCGCGTTGGCTTGCCGCCCTCGGCCTCGGGCTGGCTCTCGTCGGCGCGCCCACCCTCGCGAAAGGGGCGCCGGCTTCGACGACCTCCCCGACCGCGCCGGCGGCGGAGGGCCCCGCGGCGCGCGCGTCGGGCGACGACCATGATCGCCAGCTTCATTACGCCCAGCGCGAGGCCGCGAGCCCTCGTGCGGCGGACTTCAAGGGCAACGGCGTCGGTGTCTATATCGGCGGCTCGACGCTCGCGGTGGTTCTCGTCATCGTCCTTATCGTGGTGCTGCTCTGATGAGCGGCGGCGCGCGGCGCCGCGCGCTCGGCTTCGTGGTTGCGCTCCTGGCCACGGGGTGCGCCCACGCGCGCACGGGAGCGCCCGTCGCCCCGCCGGACGCGCGCGACTGGATCGTCGTTCCACACATGAGGATGGTCGCTCAGGAGGGTGACGCCGACTGCGGACCCGCGGCGCTCGCGATGGCGCTCGGACGCTGGGGCGCGGCGCCGTCGCCCGACGCGTGGCAGCCGGGGCGGGGCGAGCCCGCGCGGGCCGGCGGCGTCTCCGCGGGCGCGCTGCGCGACGAGGCGCGGCGCGCCGGCTTCCAGGCCTTCGTGCTCGAGGGCTCGTTCGACGATCTGTGGGCGGAGGTCGAGGCGGGGCATCCCGTGATCGTCGGTCTCGTGCGACTCGAGCGGGAGCTCCGCACGGCGCACTTCGCCGTCGTCGTTGGACACGACGCGAAGGCGCGGCGCTGGCTCGTGGCCGACCCGGCCCTGGGCGTCCTCGCGCTCGGACGCGACGCGCTCGCGGCCGACTGGGCGCGAGCTCAGTGGGTCACGCTCGTGCTGGCGCCGAACGCGGAGGCGCGGGAACCCCGCGCCGCGCTCTGAGGCCGCCATGAGGCGGGACCCCACGGGCGACGGCGACGCGCCGCTCGCGACCTACCGCCTGCAGCTCTCGCCGCAGTTCACGCTCGCCGACGCGCGCGCGCTCGTGCCCTACCTCGACCTGCTCGGCGTCAGCCACGTCTACGCCTCGCCCCTCCTCGCGTCGCGCGCGGGCAGCACGCACGGCTACGACGTCGTCGCGCACGGCGCCATCGACCGCGCGCTAGGCACCGAGGACGACCTCGTCGCGCTCGGCCGCGTCCTCGCGGAGCGCGGCATGGGGCTCATCGTCGATCTCGTGCCCAACCACATGTGCATCGCCGACGCGGAGAACCAGCGCTGGCGCGACGTGCTCGAGAGCGGCCAGGGCTCCGTGTGGAACGACTTCTTCGACATTGACTGGGGGCCGCCCAAGGCCGCGCTCGCGGGCAAGGTGCTGCTGCCCATCCTCGGCGATCAGTTCGGCCGCGAGCTCGAGTCCGGCGCGCTCGCCGTCGAGCTCCAGGACGGCGCGTTTCGTCTCCGGCACGGCGACCAGGTGCTGCCGCTCGCGCCGCCGTCCTGGCGGCTCATCCTCGAACCGCTGTGGCGCAAGGTCTCGACGCGCGCCGGCGGCGAGGCCGAGGCCGCCGTCGAGGTCGAGAGCATCCTGCGCGCGCTCGGGCACTGGCCGACGGAGCGCGTGGCGGCCCGCGCGCGCCGGCACGAGCGCGACGCGATCGTGCGGCGCCTCGCCGCGCTCGCGAGCGCCGACGGCGCCGTGGCCGACGATCTCGCCGAGGTCCTCCGTGAGATCAACGGCACGAAGGGCGTGCCGCGCAGCTTCGACGTGCTTGAGACGCTCGTCGGGGCGCAGCCCTACCGCCTCGCGCACTGGCGCGTGGCCGCCGACGAGATCAATTACCGGCGCTTCTTCGACATCAACGACCTCGCGGCTATACGGGTCGAGCGCGAGGACGTCTTCCGCGCGGTCCACGAGCTCCCTGCGCGCTGGGTCGAGCGTGGCCTCGTGAGCGGCTTCCGCGTCGATCACGTCGACGGCCTGCTCGAGCCCGCGCGCTACCTCGCGCGCCTGCGGGCGCTCGCGGATCGCGGTGCGACGCCCGCGGCCACGATCCTCGTCGAGAAGATTCTCGCCGACGACGAGACGTTGCCCGACGACTGGCCGGTCGACGGCACGACGGGCTACGACCACCTCGCGACGACCGCGTGCGTGCTCGTCGACGCCGACAACGCCGCAACCGTGCGCGCCGTCTGGACGGCGGTCACGCACGAGACGCGCTCCTGGGTGGAGGTCGCCTACGAGAGCCGGCGCCTCATCCTCGAGACGGCGCTCGCGGCCGAGCTCAACGTGCTGGCGCGCCGGCTCGACGCCATCTCGGAGGACCACCGCTACACGCGCGACTTCACCTCCGCGAGCCTGCACGAGGCGCTGCGCGAGATCCTCTCGTGCTTCCCCGTCTACCGCACGTACATCGCGCGCGACGCCACCGAGGTCCGGCCACGCGATCGCGACGTCATCCTGCGCGCCGTGCGCGCGGCGGCCCGCCGCAACCCCGTCATCAACCGCTCGCTCTTCCAGTTCATCGAGGACCTGCTGCTCCTCAAGGACCCCGAGGGCCTCGCGGCCGAGCAGGTCGAGGCGCGCCGCGACTTCGTGCTGCGCCTGCAGCAGCTCACGGGCCCGGTCGCCGCCAAGGGCGTCGAGGATACGGCCTTCTATCGGTACTTCCCGCTGCTCTCGCTCGCCGAGGTCGGCGGCGATCCAGATCGCCTCGGGATCTCCGTGGCGGAGTTTCACGCGACCATGCGGCGCCGCGCGGCCGCCTGGCCGCACGC
>DASZFV010000197.1:0-7209 GCA_035939455.1 Polyangia bacterium | reverse complement strand
CAGCCGCGGCGCTCGCCGACGCGCTCGCGCACCTGCACAGCCGCGGCGTCGTCCACGGAGACGTGTGCCCGGCGAACGTCCGCCTCGAGGCGAAGGGCCGCGCTGTCCTGCTCGACTTCGGCCTCGCGGGACCCCCGACGTCCGGGTCGGGGGCCGCGCGCGGAACGCTGGGCTACGCCGCGCCGGAGGCGCTCACGGGCGCGCGCACGACGGCCGGCGATCTGTTCGGCCTGGGCGCCACCTTGTTCGCGGCTTGGACGGGTGCCGCTCCCTTCGGCAGCGGGCTGCCGGCCGTGCAGCGCATGCTGTCGGGACGTGCGCCCGCGCTCTCCTCGGTGAGGCCGGGGCTGTCCGAGGCTTGGGATCGGATCATCGACCGGTTGCTAGCGCCCGATCCGCGCGAGCGCACGCCGAGCGCACGTCAGTTGCTGCGCGAGATCCAGCGCGCCGGCGCCGGGAAGGACACGCCGACCGAGGTGGACCTCGGCGTGCCGTATCCCGAGGGCGATCCTCTCGAGGGTCTGGTCGTCGGACGCGCGGCGGAGCGCGAAGCCGTGCGCGCCGCCCTCGAGCGCCTCGCCGACGGCGCCGCTCCGTGTTCCGTCATCGCCGTCGTGGGAGGGCCCGGCTCGGGACGCCGCACGCTCATCGACGCCGTCGCGCGCGAGGTGGCTGTCGCCGTGACGGCGGGCGTGCTGCACGAGACGCGGCTCTGGCGCGGCGATCTCGACGCGCTCGAGACCTTCGTCGAGTCCACTTCGGGCGTGACCCGATCGGCGTCCGCGCCAGTCGATCTCGAAGCCGACGCGGGCAGCGTCCTGCAGCAGCGGCTCGCCGGGCTCGCGGAGGCCCTCGAGCGGTGCGCCGCGGTGCGTCCGCTGTGTCTGCTCATGCCGGAAGGGCCGACCACCAACGCGCTCGCCGCGGTCATGGGGGGAGCCGCGCCATCCGGACGCGTGCTCCTCGTATTGCCGGCGCGGACCCCGGTTCAGCTTCCCTTCGCCGAGAACGTCGTGCTGTCTGCGCTGACGCCCGCCGACGTCGCGACGCTCCTGACGCGCGCGCTCGCGGGCGAGGACGCGCCCAAGGACGCCGTGGCCGCGCTCGTCGATGCCGGCCACGGGCACGCCGCGCTCGTCGCGACGCTCGCGCGGAGGCTCGTCGCGGCGCTGCGCGCGGGAGGCGGGCTGACGGACGGGGGCCCCGCCGCGTGGTCGCTCGCGACTCCCGGGGCAGACTTGAACGCGGTCCTCGCGCGCGACCTCGCGGCGCTCTCGCCGCCGGCCCGCCAGCTCGCGATCGCCATCGCGCTGGCGGGCGAGGAGGGTCCGGGGCTCACGCCGCTCGAGGGTCGCGAAGCTGCGGTCGTCGAGGCCCGGGGCGGGGGGTGGATCCGCCGCGCGCCCGGGGGAGCGCTCGAGCCGGCCAGCGAGAGTCATCGATACGTCGCGCTCGAGGCGCTCGCCGAGCCCGCGCTCGCGCGCCTCGCCGTCAGAGCCGCGGACGCGCTCGGTCGAGACGATCCGCGGCGCGCGACGGCGCTGGCCGCGGCCGGCCGTGCTCCCGAGGCCGCCGCGCTCCTGAGGGCGCGCGCCGCGCGCGCCGAGGGGGAGGGCGACCTCGCGCGCGCCGCCGCCTGGCTCGAGGAGGTCGAGCGCCTCGCGCCTGGCACGCTCACGACGGGAGAGAACGCGCTGCGCGCCACCGGTCTGGGGGCGCTCGGTCGCTACGCGGGGGCGGCAGCGGCCCTCGAGCAAGCACGGTCGACGGCGCGCTCGCGGCAGGAGCGGCTCGTCGTCGTTGAGCGGCGCGCCTGGCTGCTGGCGCGCACGGGCGATCTGCGCGGCGCCGTCGCGGAGCTCGAGGCCGCGTTCGGGGCCCCGGGATCCGAGCCCCCCGACACGGGGTCACTGCGCGCGCGCGTCGGACGCCTGCTCGTCACGATGGGTCGGTTCGGTGACGCCCTCGAGCGGCTGGACCCGCTGCTGGGCCCGCCGGAGTCACCCCGCTCAGACGCGCCGGCGCACGCCGTCGAGGCCGCCGTTCTCGCGCACGCCTACCTGGGGCAAATCGCGCCGGCACGTGCTCTGCTCGAAGACGCGCGCGGCGTGCGGGCTTTCGGCGCCGCCAAGCGCGCCTACCTCGAGGGCCTTCTCGCGCAGCTCGCCGGGGACGGCGCTGGGGCGCGCGAACACTATCGCCACGCCTATGCGGCGAGTGCCGCCGAGGGCGAAGTGCATACGCTCGCGGCGGTCGCGCTCAACCTCGGCGGGCTGCTCGCCGAGCAGGGCCTCTTCGGGGAGGCGCTCGCGGCCACCGAACGCGCCGTCCGTACGCTCGGCCAACTCGGCTCGACGGCCGAGCTCGGCACTGCCCTCGTCAACGCGGCGAACCTGTTCGTGCAGCTCGGCGATTTGTCGGCCGCGCGCCGCGCGCTGGACCGCGCCGACACCGAATCAGCGGCGCGCGGGACCGCGCTCGCGCGGGCGCTCGTGGCCTTCGTCGAGGGTGACCTCGCGCGGCGCGAGGGCCGCGCCGAAGAGGCGACCACGATGTACGCCGCCGCCGCGGGGCGTTTCCTCGAGTCGGGTCAGCGGCGTCGCGCCGCCAGCGCGACGCTGGCGCGCGCCGAAGCGCTGGCGCTCGCGGAGCGGCCCGGCGACGCCGCCGTCGTTTTCGGGGAGGCGCTCGCGACGGCCGGGCTCGACGCGACCGTCGCCGACGTCGAGGTCGCACAGACCAAGGCGCGCCTCGCGCTCGCGGGAGTGGTTGTGGAGGAGGGCGACGACGCGCTCGCGGCCCGCGCCGAGGCGCTCGCCCGCGACGCGGCCGGCCGAGGGGCGCGTCCGGCGGCCTGGCGCCTCGCCATTACGGCGGCCCGCCTCTTCGATCGCTCCGGCGCGCGCGCGCGCGCCCACCACTTGCAGTCGTTCGCCAAGACGATTTTCCAGGAGATCCGCATGGCCAGCCCCGAGCACCACCGTCCCGGTCTCGACGCCGATCCCGATGCGCCCTGGCTCGGCGCGCTCGAGCCCGCCTCGTCGCTCGTCGCCGGTGGCGACGTCGCGCTCGCGGCCCGCGCGGCCGCCACCGAGTCGCGCCTCCGACGCCTCCTGCGCATCAACAAGCGACTCAACAGCGAGCTGCGCTTGCCGCGCCTGCTCGAGCTCATCGTCGACACGGTGATCGAGCTCACCGACGCCGAGCGCGGCTTCCTCCTGCTCGAGGACGATTCGGGCGAGCTCGTCGTCAAGGTCGCGCGCAACATCGACCAGAAGACGCTCGAGACGGAGGAGTTCGAGCTCTCGCGCTCCATTGCGCGCCGGGCCGCCGCCGGCGGCGAGCCCATCGTGACGATCGACGCCGCTGGCGACACGCGCTTTCGGGAGGCGCTCTCCGTTTCCGACCTTCACCTGCGCTCCGTGCTGGCCGTGCCGCTCGTCGTCAAGGGTCGCGCCGTCGGCACGATCTACGCCGATCACCGCCTGCGCAAGGGCGTGTTCGACGACGACGACGTCAGGTTCGTGATCGACGTCGCCGATCAGGCGGCCATCGCCATCGAGAATGCCCGGTTGCTCGCCGAGTTGCGCCGGCGCGAACGTCAGGTCGAGGCACTCAACCGCCGCCTCGAGGTCGAGTTGGCGGCACGCGGCGAGGAGCTCTCGGGCATGAAGCAAGAGCTGCGAGAGAACCGCGAGGCGCTCGCCGTCCGCTACGACTATCGCAACATCGTGGGCCGCACGCCGCGCATGCTCGAGCTCTTCCGGCTGCTCGACCGCCTTACCGACACGGCCCTACCCGTCGTCATCCAGGGCGAGAGCGGCACGGGCAAGGAGCTCGTCGCGCGCGCGATCCACTTCAACGGACCACGCAAGGATCGTCCGTTCGTCTCGGAGAACTGCGCCGCGATCCCCGAGACGCTGCTCGAGTCGACGCTGTTCGGGTACGCGCGCGGCGCCTTCACGGGTGCCGAGCGTGACACGCGCGGCCTCTTCGAGGTGGCCGACGGCGGCACGCTTTTCCTCGACGAGGTGGGGGAGATGTCGCCCGCCATGCAGGGCAAGCTCCTGCGCGTGCTGCAAGAGGGCGAGTTCCGGCGCGTGGGAGGCGAGCGCACGCACAAGGTCGACGTGCGAATCGTCGTCGCCACCAACCGCGATCTTCAGCGCATGGTCGAGGAAGGGAAGTTCCGCCAGGATCTCTATTTCCGCCTCGCCGTCGCCCGTATTTCGCTGCCCCCGCTGCGCGAGCGCCGGGAGGACATCCCGCTCATCGTCGAGCACCTGCTCAGCAAACGGGCCGCCAATGCCGCAACGCCGGCCAAACCCCTCGATCCCGCCGCGCTCGCGCGCCTCGTGGCCTACCGCTGGCCCGGCAACGTCCGCGAGCTCGAGAACGAGATCACGCGCGCCCACGCGCTGTCGGGTGAACGCATCGCCGTGGCCGACCTGTCGCCTGCGGTCGCCGCCTCGGGGCAGGCCGAGGCGGTTGCCCCCACGGACTTCGACAACCTGCTCCTCAAGCCACGCGTCGAACGGCTCGAGCGCTCGCTCTTGCGCGAGGCCCTCGGCCGGTCGGGAAACAATCAGACCAAGGCGGCGGAGCTGCTGGGCCTGTCGCGCTTCGGCTTGCAAAAGAAGCTCAAACGGTACCGGTTCGCGTGAGGGCGATGAGCCACCGGCCCAACGCAGTTGTTCGAGATGCCAACCAGGTTGACGCCCAGCGCCCGCCGCGGCCGATTCCTCGCGGCGCGGCCCTGGCTCGCGCCTTGCTTTGCCCGAGGGGGGGTTCCCCGGTCTCATGAACAAGCTTCGGCCTCGCATCGCCCGCATCGCGCTGGCCCTCGGCGTGGCCGCGCTCGCCTGGGCGTGCAATGCGCCGTTCATCCCCATCCCTCCGCCCGGGCGTACGGCGTCGTTCTCCTCCCAGCTGGTCCCCAACGGCGCGGGCGGGCAAAAAACGGTGTGGATCGCCCACGGCGACGCCTACCAGCCGGCCTCCTTCGCCCACATCTTCGTCTTCGACACGGACCGCAGCGCGGGCGTCATCGCGCAGGCGGCCGCCGACGGGAGCTACACGGCGCCGCCCATGGATGGCATGGCCGGCGATCGCGTCGAGATCTCCTTCGAGACCCCGGGGTTTGTGCTCAGTACGAGCGTTTGCTTTCAGCTCGTCGACGGCCCGTCCGCGCCCGTCTGTCCGTAGCCGTAGCGACCTTCGGCCGCAAACGCTTAGTCGGACGAAGGCGAAAGGGCCGTGGTCGTCTGCAGGCCCGCCACGCTGGGCAGCTTCCGCACTTCGTCGCGAGAGATCTTCCACGCCGCCTGGATGATCCAGGAGATCGAGCGATCCTGCCGAATGGCCTCCCGTTGCGTCTCCTCGAGCATGGCGGCGCTGAAGTACAGCGTCACCTTCTTCTTGGGCGCCGGCACGCCGACTTCCTGCCTATGGCGAAATCGCGGCTGTGCCCGGTAGGAAGAACATGAGATTCGCCGTCGCCAGGTAGGTCGACGTCCACGTGACGTCGGCCGAGTTCGCGACGCCATCGCCGTTGACGTCGCGCCCCGACGGGTCGAGGCGCGCCACGAAGTCGCGCAGCTCGACGTTGAGCGCAAACCATTGGTTGAAAAAGCTGTGGAAGCCCACGCCGGCGTTGCCGCCCGGCTTGAAGCCCGACTGGCCGCAATAAGACATCGTCCCCACGCACCCGTTCGGGTCCGTCGGAGCGACCTGCATGAGACCGGCGCCACCGAAGATGTAAAAGTCATAGTGGGCGAAGATCTTGCCGAAGAGCGAATACTTGCCCGTGAACGGCGCGAACTCGAGCTGCGCGCCCACGAGAGCCTTGATCTTTTGCATCGACGCCTTGGCGACGGCCTGCGTGGGGTCGCGCGGCGCCGCCGGATCCATAGCGGCCGGCAACGTTTCCACGATTCGGCTCTGGAAGCCCGTCTCTAGGTTGGCGACGGCGGCGCTGCCGAAGGCCGCAAGCGAAAGCCAGTCGTTGAAGTGAAAGGCGAGCTTCACGCCGCCCAGCATCGTGTGATAAAAATCCTGCGTAATCGTCGAGGCCATACCCACCCCGAGCTCGAACCGCGTCTCGCGCAGTTCGACGCGCTTGCGAATGGCCGGGGCGTCCTCGAGGGGACTCTTTCGCTGCGCCTGCGCCGCGAGCGGGACGAGCGTCACGAACAGCGCGACGAGGGGGCAGGCGACGAGCGCGAGACGTCGGGACGCCGCTCTGGGCATCGAGCTGGGCATGGGGTTCGTCATCGTCATGTCTCCCTAGCGAGGCGTCTTGTAGGTGAACTTCGTCGGCAGGTACAGGCCCACGCCGGCATAGAACATGACGTTGTTGACAAGCGCCGAGTCGGCGTTCGCCTTGGCGGCCGCGGCGTCCGCGAGCGCCGGATTCATTTCACGGTCGGCGGGCTCGAATTTGTCGGCGAAGATGTAGTCCTTGATGGCGAAGTTCACGGTCAGCCAGTTGAACAGGAAGAACCGGCTGCCGAGACCGACGGGGACCATGAGAAGCTGGTTCTTAAAGGCCGACAGGCCCGGATCGCGCGGGAGGATTTCGGAGACCATCAAGCCAACGCCGGCCGTCGCGTAGATCTCCCAGTGCAAGATCTGCTTGTTGAAGAGCGCGAACTTGCCGTAGACGGGCACGTAGCCGAAGTCGAGAGCGCCGCTGTAAAGATATCGATTGAGCGTGGGAATGCGGTTGTATTCGAGACCGACGTTCTCAGCGGTCGGCGAGAGCGCCTTGATGTAGTACTGGCCTTCGAGACCCACGGAGAGCGCGTCGGACAGGAAGTACGTGATCGAGCCACCGAAGGCGTAGTGGCGGATCAGGTTATCATTGACGGAGACGCCCGAGAAGGGCGCGAACTCGAAGCGGCCGCCCTTGATGAAGGCCTTGCGCGGGACGACGACGATGTCCTGCCACGAGAGCGTCGTGGTCTGCTTGGCCTTGCCGGCCTCCGGCTCGAGCGGCAGTTGAGTCTCATCACCGCCCTCGGGCGTAACCGTCTCGTCCCCCGGAGCGGGCGGCGTGCTGTCCGCCGGCACCGCGTTCGAATCAGCGGCGGGCGCAGCGGTGTCGGCGGTCGCGTCCGCCGGCGGCGCCCCAGCCGTGCTCGTCTTGCCCTTCGCGAACCCCGCGCCCGCCCATCCCACACTCAACGCACAGATACAAAACCGCACACC
>DASZFV010000196.1:0-4502 GCA_035939455.1 Polyangia bacterium | reverse complement strand
GCGGCGACGTCCGACGACGCGGCCGAGCAGGAGGCCGCCCGCGGCTGGGCGGCGCCGCCGGCGCGCGGGCGGCGTCTCGCGGCACTCGCGCGGCCCGACCTTGACGAGCGGACGTTCCCGCCCGCGCTCTTGCCCGGCATGCGTCACGTCATGCGTCTCGTGGGGCCGTACCTCGCGAAGGGCGCGCCCGACGTCGAGCGCCACGGCGTCGCGCGCGGCGCGCGACTCGCGCGCGGGCAAGCCGCTCGCGACGTCTTCGAGGGTGTCGCGGCCGAGCTGGGTGTCGCCAACGTCGACGTCTTTCTGCGCTCGCCTTCGTCGGGCGCCCGCGCTCCCGAGACGGGCGGCGTCCGCGTCGAGCCGGGCGAGCGGCCGGCCATCCTTCTCCCGGCAGAGCTGCCTGCGCTGGGTGGCCGCGCGTTGCGCTTCGCGGCAGCGCGGGCCTTGCGTCTCGTCGCGACGCACCTCGATCTGCTCCTCGCCGTACCGCCCGCCGAGGCGGGGGCGCTCCTCGGCGGCATCATCCGCCAGTTCGTCCCCGACTTCCGGCACGCTGGCGTGCGCGACGAGCTGCTCGATCGAGAGTCGGAGCGCGTCGCCAAGGTCTTGCCGCGCAAGCTCAAACCGTCCGTCATGCCGTTCGCCGTCGAGAGCGCGGGTGCGTTCGATCTCGAGGCCCTACACGCCGCGGTGCGCGACGGCGCGAACGCCGTGGGTCTCCTGGCGTGCGGCGACCTTCCCGCGGCGCTCGCGGCCCTCATCGCCGGCTCGCGCCGCACGCTCGCGCCCGCCGACCTCTCCCCACACGCCGAGGCGGTCGCGCTCCTGCGCTTCGCGCTCTCCGACGACTATGACGAGCTCGCGCAAGCCATGGAGTAGGAGCGCCCGCGCGTGGTAAATTAACGCGATGCCCGTCGGAGACGCCCAGCCGCCCGCCGACGACCCGCTCATCGGTATGGTGCTGTCGGACCGTTACCGGATCATCCGCAAGCTGGGCGAGGGCGGCATGGGTGCGGTCTACCAAGCCGAGCACGCCCTCATCGAGAAGCGCATCGCGCTCAAGGTGCTCTTTCCCGAGCTCACGCGACGCACCGATCTCGTGGCGCGCTTCCTCCAGGAGGCCAAGTCGGCGTCGCGCATCGGGCACGAGAACGTCATCGACATCTCCGACTTCGGCCAGTCACCCGAGGGGCTCGTCTACATCGCGATGGAGTACCTCGACGGCCACGATCTCTCGCACCTCATCCGCACGGTCGGGCCGCAGCCGTGGGCGCGCGCGCGGCCCATCCTCATGCAGATCGCGAAGGCGCTGCGCGCCGCGCACGAGCATGGGATCATCCACCGCGACATGAAGCCCGAGAACGTCTTCCTCATCCAGCGCGAGGGGCGACCCGACTTCGTCAAGGTGCTCGACTTCGGCATCGCGAAGAGCGTCAACGTCGACGACGGCGGGCCGCGCCTCACGCAGGCGGGCATGATCTTCGGGACGCCGGAGTACATGTCGCCCGAGCAAGCGCAGGGGCAGACGCCCGACCACCGCGTCGACGTCTACGCGCTCGGGTGCGTAATGTACCACCTCCTCACGGGCTCGGTGCCGTTCACCGCCGACAACTTCATGGGGATCCTCACGAAGCACATGCTCGATCCGGTCCAGCCCCCGCGCCGGCGCAGCCCCGGGCTCGGGATCGCCAGCGACGTCGAGGCCGTGTGCATGCGCGCCCTCGAAAAGGATCGCGACAACCGCTGGCAGGACATGGATCAGTTCTACCGGGCGCTCGGCGGCGCAGGCGGCGAGCCGTTCGAGTCCTCGAGCGTCTACGTGCCGAGCCCGGCGTTGCGGTACCCGGCGCCCGCTGCGCCGAGCCCCACGGGTCGGCAAATGCGCACCGAGCTCGTGGCGCCGCCGGCGCCGGCCGGGGCGAGCCCGGGCGGGCAGGCCGCCGGCGCGTTCGAGGACGAGCGGCCCATCGTGCGCAAGGCCGCGGGCCTCAAGCTTGGTGGCGTCGTCATTACCGTGGCCATCGTGGCGGTCCTGGTCATTCTGGCGTTGCGGCCGTCGTCGACGAAGACGGCCGCGCTCGCGACGCCGCCGGCCAGTCCGCCGAGAGCCGCGCTCGCCGCGCCATCGTCTGAGCCGTTGCCTCCTCTGGCGCGGGCGACCGCCGAGACGCCCGCCGCCGCGCCGTCGGCGGCGACGCCGGCCAGCAAGCCCGCGCCCGCGACGCGCGTCGAGGCGGGCGTACGCGCGCCATCCCGCAGCAAGTCTCGCCGCTCGAGCGGCGACGTCGTTCGCGACATCACGTCGAAGGCGGGCGTCGAGCGAGAGCTCGCCGCTCCGGCAGACAAGGCGTCGCCGTCGACGCCCGCCGAGCTCAAGAACCCGTTCGGAAATCCGTAGCCGGTCCGGCCGTGCGCGGATTCGCCGTCGAGATCAGCGCCGAGGCAGCCGCCGCGCACGCGAGCGCGGTCGTCGTCGACCTGCACAACGACGCGCTCACGAAGCTGACGCACCTCCCGTACGACTTCACGCGCCGCCACGGTCCCGCGACCTTCTACAATCCGCTGCGCATGGATCTGGACGTCCCGCGCATCCGCGCGGGTGGCATCCACGCGCTCGGCTGCCTGCTCTTCGCCGGGTTTCACGTCGCGCGCCAGCGCCGCTTCTGGCGACAGCTCGAGTGCGCCCGCCGGCTCGTCGCGGCCCACCCCGACGCGCTCACCCTCGCGCGCTCGGCTGACGACATTCGTGCGGCGCGCGCCGCGGGACGCGTCGCTCTGTTCCTTGGCGTCGAGGGCAGCTACGCGCTCGACGACTTGCCCGACGTCGACGCCGGCGTCGGGCGCCTCGTCGCGGGCGGCGTGCGTTTCGTCGGGCCCTTGTGGGAGCGCGACAGCGCGTGCGGCACGTCGTGCCGGACGAACCCGGCGCGCGACGCCGGTCTCACCGACCGCGGACGCGCCCTCGTGCGCGCCTGCAACGACGCCGGCATCCTTCTCGACGTCTCGCACGCGAGCCGCAAGACGTTCTGGGACCTGCACGAGCGTTCGGCGACGCCGGTGTTCTCGTCGCACTCGGGCGCGGCGGGCGTTCACCCGCACCCGCGCAACCTCGATGACGAGCAGATTCGCGCCGTCGCGAGCCGCGGCGGGATCGTCGGCGTCATCTTCGTGTCGCCGTACCTCGGCGGACCGTTCTGCAATCTCGACCGCGTCGTCGATCACGTCGAGCACGTCGCGAAGGTTGGCGGCGAGGACTGCGTCGCCCTCGGCTCCGACTTCGACGGCTTCATGATCCTGCCCCGCGGATTGCGCGACGCGGCCGATTTGCCGCGCCTCACGGAGCTCTTGTGGCGCCGCGGCTGGCGCGAGCCGCAGCTGGGGAAGTTTCTCGGAGGCAACGTCCTCCGTTACCTCGAGGCCGCCGCCTGAGCGGCCGCGACCCACGGGCGATCCGCTGGCCGCACGCGCCGTTTCGGCGTAGAAGGCGCCCGTGAACCTGCGCAACCTCGATCGCGACGAGCTCCGCGCCGCCGTCGCGCCCCTCGGCGCGCCGTCCGACGTCGCGTCGCGGCTGTTCGCACGCGTCCACCGCGACGGCGCGGGGAGCATCGAGGACGGCGCCGTGCGCGGTCTGTCGAAGGCGACGACGCGGGCGCTCGCCGCGGCCGCCGAGTGGCCCGACCTCGAGATCGTCGAGCGTCGGCGCGCCGCCGACGGCTTCGTGAAGTACCTCTTCCGCACGCCCGACGGACACGCCATCGAGACCGTGCGCATCCCGCTGCCCGATCCCGCCGCCGCCCGGGACCTCAAGGCACGCCGCCGTGCCGGTGAGGCCGCCGCGCTCGAGGCCCTGCCCACAGCGAAGTACACGCTGTGCGTGAGCTCGCAGGTAGGCTGCGCGCTCGCCTGCGACTTCTGTTCGACGGGCCGTATGGGCGGCGTTCGCAGCCTCAAGACGTGGGAGATCCTCGCGCAGTACCGCCTCGTGGCAGCCGAAGCGGACCGCCCTGTCCGCGGCGTGGTCTTCATGGGTATGGGCGAGCCGCTGCTCAACTACGAGAACGTCATGCGCGCCGCGCGCATCCTCAGCGACCCAGCCGGTCCCGCCATCGGCGCCAAGGCCATCTCGATCTCGACGGCGGGCGTCGTGCCGGCGATCCGCCGCTTCACGGCCGAGGGCCACCATTATCGCCTGCTCGTCTCGCTGGGCGCCCCCACCTCCGAGGAGCGCCGCGCCCTCATGCCCATCGAGAACCGCTGGCCCCTGCCCGAGCTCATGGACGCCGTGCGTGCCCACGTGGTGGCCACGGGCCAGCGCATCCCCATCGCCTACGTCATGATCGGCGGCATCAACACGTCGCCGCGCCACGCGCGCGACCTCGCCGCGCTCGTAAGCGGCCTGCGCGTCAAGCTCAACCTCATCGACGTCGTCGACGAGACGGGGCGCTACCGGCCCCCCACGCCCGAAGAGCTTTCCACGTTCCGCGACGCCCTGGACGCCC
>DASZFV010000195.1:0-4099 GCA_035939455.1 Polyangia bacterium | reverse complement strand
GGCGAGAAGGACTTCGTCAAGGTGTGCGACTTCGGCATCGCAAAGGCGACCACGACCGACGGGAAGGATCTCGAGGAAGACAGCCAGCAGATGCTCACGATCCAGGGCCTCGTGTGCGGGACGCCCGAGTACATGTCGCCCGAGCAGGCGCGCGCCGAGGTGCTCGATGGACGCGCGGATCTTTACTCTGCCGCGATCATCCTTTACCAGCTCGTCACGGGCGACATCCCCTTCAAGTCTGAATCCCCCATGGGCATCGTGAGCCGCCACCTCGCCGAGCCGCCAACGCGCCCGAGCGCGCGCCGTCCCGACCTGCCCATTCCGAGGGCCGTCGACGAGCTCATCCTGCGGGGAATGGAAAAGGATCGACAGAAGCGGTATGCGACGGCCGTCGAGTTTCGCGAGGCCCTCGAGGGACTCGTGCGCGCCGCCTCTTCCCAGCTCCCGCCTTTGCCGCCCGGCATCCAGGCCTCAATCCCGACGACGAACGCCATGGCAGGCGCCGCGCCCGGCTCCACCGCCGTCATCGCTCCCGTCCGGGCCGCCGAGAAGTTTGGTTCGACGGCGGACCTGACGTCGAAGCGGCCTCGCGCGAGAATTGGCATCGGCGTGCTCGTTGCGGCGTTGGTCGCCGGCGCCGCCGCCGCGGCGTTCATCGTCGCGCGGGCGCCGCAGCGGCCTCCGCTCGCGGGCCCCGCACCCGGTCCGGTGGCCGCGCCTGTCGTCGCCGCGGCGATCGAGATGCCGGCGCCCATCCCTGCCCCAGCACCCCCGGAGGCCCCGCCGGCGGGCCCGCTGACCGCTGCCACTCCACCGGCCAGCGACGAGCCTCCTGCGCACGTCGCGACGGCCGCTCGCGTGCGCCGGCATCACGCGCACACGTCGGCGACCGCGCCGACGCTGGCCCCCGACCCGGATCCGTCGAGCGCCGTGCGCGTGCCCGCGGCGGCCGCGTCCGTGACGCCGCCGCCCGAGGCGACGCCGGCCGCGCTGGGCCCGCGCGAGGTGCTCGGCGAGGCCGAGCGGCTCCTCGGCCAGGGCGAGATCGGCGACGCCTGCGCGCGCGGCGAGCAGGCGAAGCGCATGAGCCCCAAGCTGGCGGCCCCCTACAAGTTCCTGGGCAAGTGTTACATGAGGGGCGGTCGCGCCTCCGAGGCTAACGACAACTACAAGAGATATCTCGAGCTCTCTCCCGGCGCGCCCGACGCTCCCTTCATCAAGAGCATGCTCAAGTGATCCGCACCTCGCGTCTCCGCCGGCGCCCGTGCCTTCCCGCTCGCTGCCTGTTGCTGCCACTCGGGCTCGCGGTGGTGGCTGGCGCCTGCAAGGTAGACCAGGCCGCCTTCGAGAGCCGAATCTTTCCCTGCGACACGACCGCGCCCGATCCGCTCTGCGGTACCGACGGGAGCGGGAACAAGCTGACCTGCTTCGCGGCGCGACAGATCGGTGGCGCCGACTTCTGCACGAAGGCGTGCGGTGACACGCCTATGTCCGTCCCCGAGGACGACGCCGTCTGCGTGCAAGGGAACGCCGAGCTGAAGTTCTGCAACCCGGACGACGACACCAACGCGGACGGCGCTCACCCCCTCGGCGCCTGCGACCGCTCCGATCTCGGCTGCCTGCGCACGGACGTCGAGGTGGGCGCCACCGAGGGCGTCTGCATCACGGGAAATCCTTGCGTCCAGGACCTGGATTGCCGCGACCCGGTGCGCTCGACTTGCGCGGCGACGTTCCTCAAGCAGCTGTACGCGGCCGCGCACGATCTCAAGCCTGATCACCTTTACTGTTTGCAAGAAGGATGCGTCAGCGGCGACACGGCGTGCTCCCCCGGGGAGACCTGCCTGCCGAAGGTCATCCCGGCCGCGGGGAACCCTCCCGACATATGCGTTCCCAACTGCGACTCGAAGGGTCGCTGCCCGCCCAACCATTTCTGCCTCTCGAAGATCTCTGGGCGCGCGAACCCCTCGGTCTGCATCCCGGGCCTGCTGGGCTTCGTCTGCGAGACCGACATCGATTGCCTCGTCGGCTCGTGCCAGAGCGACGATGACGCCCATCCCGAGCAGGGGCTCAAGCTCTGCACGACGCCCTGCTCGAGCGACGACGATTGCTCGAAATACGACAGCCTCCAGGGGGCCTTCGTCTGTTCGGCCGCGCCGAAGAACCGTCACTGCATCACGCCGAGCGCTTACACGGGCGCCTTGTGCAACACGACGGACGACTGTTCACGCGACATGGGAACCGTCTGCGCCAAGCAGAGCCCGGACGCCAAGAGCGGCACCTGTTTGCTGCCTTGCGGCGCCAGCAATCCGTGCGTGCCGCGCGGCGGAATCGGCCATACGTGCCTGCCGTTCGTCGGCGACGACAAGAAAGAGGCCGACGTCTGCTTCCCGGGCATCTTCCCCCTGCCCTGCTTTGGGGACCTCGACTGCGCCGTGCCCGATCTCAAGTGCGCGGGCGTGGACGTGTCCGACGCGGCGAACCCCAAGCCGGGCCATTGCACGCACCTGTGCGCCACCGACGCGGACTGCGACAACGACGTCTGGACCGCCGGGCAAGCCTACTGCGGCGCGCCCACGTTGCCCGTTTGCCTGCCGCTCGGCCAGGCGGGAGATCCTTGCACCGGCGACAACCAGTGCGGCTCGAAGACGTGCGCGATGCCCGCGGCGAGCAGCAGCATGACCAAGACCTGTGGAGGCCAGTGAGATGAGCCCGAGGAAGCTCGCCGCGGTTCTCATCGCGCTCGCCGGTGCGCTCGCGGCCGACCGCCCGGCGCGCGCCGCCGAGAAGCTGGCCGTCATGGTGCTCGGCACGGCCGAGAGGGACGGCGAGCTCGGCGACAACATCACCGAGGTCATCATCTCGCGCATCGCCCAGCGCGGCGGCGCCGAGATCGCCGGCAAGGAAGAGTTCCGCGCGCGCCTCGGCGTCGAGAGCGACCAGCGTGCCCAGGTCTGCCTCGACGACCTCGGGTGCCTCGGCCGGGCCGCCGTCTCGCTGGGCGTGCGGCGCATCGTCGCCGGCAATATCGGCACGCGCGGCAAGCAGTTCCTCTTCAGCCTGAACCTCAACAACGTCGAGACGGGGAAGGTCGAGGCGCGCGTCTTCCGCCTCGTCGAGGGCGGCGTCGAGGATCTCATCCGCGCCGTCCAGGAAGGCAGCGACGAGCTGTTCAGGCCGCGCGTCGAGCCGGGCAAGATCCAGGTCGACACCGAGCCCGCGGGCGCGCGCGTCTCCATCGACAACGCGTACCTCGGCGTCACGCCCCTCATCTCGGGGACGCTCCTCGCGGGCAAGCACAACGTACGCGTCGAGGCCGACCAGCGCTTCCCGTGGACCTCGAAGGTCGAGGTGCGCCCCGGGCAGGAGCTCCAGATCAAGCTGAAGCCAGACAACCTGCCCGTGCGGCGCACCTGGCCGCCCACGGTCGCGTATGGCACGGCCGGGCTAGCGGTCGCGGCCGCGGCGGCCGGCGGGTTCCTGGGCGTGCTCTCACAGCTCCAGCCCGCAGGCGCGACGCGCGCCGACGCCCAGGAGGACTTCGACCAGAAGCGCCGCTTCGCGCTGGCCGCCAACGTCTCCTTCGGCGCGAGCGCCGTGCTCGCCGCCCTCTCGCTCTTCTACTTCATCCACTATCGAGACGACATCTTCGGCCGCGCCGAGCGCTACGACGAAGCGCCGTAGCGTCTCGCTCGGGCAGGTTTGCCTATCCGGCTAGGGACCGGCGTCGGACACGGGCGACACGTTCGGGCAGCCGGTGCCCATCTGCTTGGCGGCCAGGGTGCCCATGAGCGTCGTGGCGGCCGTCACGGGGATCGCGGCCGTGCCCTCCGCGAGCAGGCAGGCGGGCGTCTCGTTGAGTCCCGTGTAGGCCCGAAGCTCGAAGTTCAACGTGCCCGATTCGGCGAAGCTCGAGTACTCGAAGACGCCGACCTGGTGCGGGTCTCCGTTGGTCGCGCGGTTGGGACATCTTTCGAGCACGAATGAGCTCGACTCCGCGCCCGTGACGAGGACGCGGCACCGGCTGATGGACCCGAGCGTGCCGTCGTCGATGCCTTGGTCGAAGCTCACGTTGACGTCGAAGTACTTGAACGTGTGGCAG
>DASZFV010000194.1:0-3716 GCA_035939455.1 Polyangia bacterium | reverse complement strand
GGACGTCTCGCAGAAGGCGCTCGGGTACGGCATCGCGCGCGATCGTTTCGACGGCGACGACGTCGTGCGCGTGCGCGAGCGCGTCGCCGAGGCCGTGCGCCGCGCGCGCAACGAGAACATGCCCACGCTCATCGAGATCATCACCTACCGGTTCCGCGGCCACTCGATGTCCGACGCTGGCCTCTACCGCACGAAGGAGGAGGTCGACGAGTGGAAGAAGCGCGACCCGATCTCGACGGGCCGCGAGCTCCTCGTGCGCGCGAAGATAGACGAGAAGGAGATCCTCGAGATCGAGGAGAAGGTCCGGCTCGAGATCGAGGACGCCGTCAAGTTCGCCGAGGAGAGCCCGGAGCTGCCCTACGAGCGCCTCTCCGAGTTCACGTACAAGGAATAACCATGCGTACCGTTGCTTTCCGTGAAGCGTTGAACGAGGCCCTCGCCGAAGAGATGGAGAAGGACGACCGGATCTTCCTCATGGGCGAGGAGGTCGGCCACTACGACGGCGCCTACAAGGTCTCCAAGGGCCTGCTCAAAAGGTTCGGCGAGAAGCGCGTCATTGACACTCCCATCGCCGAAGGCGGCTTCGTGGGCGTCGGCATCGGCGCTGCCATGGTGGGCCTGCGCCCCGTGATCGAGCTCATGACCTGGAACTTCTCGCTCGTAGCGGCCGACCAGCTCATCAACAACGCCGCCAAGATTCGTCAGATGTCGGGCGGACAGTTCACGCTGCCGGTCGTCTTCCGCGGCCCGGGCGGCTCGGCGCACATGCTGGCGGCGCAGCACAGCCAGTCGACCGAGGCAATATGGGCGCACATCCCGGGGCTCAAGGTCGTCATGCCGGCGAACCCGAAGGACGCCAAGGGCCTGCTCAAGAGCGCTATCCGCGACGACAACCCCATCGTCTTCATCGAGGGCGAGGTGCTCTACGCCGACCAGGGCGAGATCCCGGACGGCGAGTACACGATCCCGCTGGGCGTGGGCGAGGTGAAGCGCCAGGGCAAGGACATCACGATCATCGGCTGGTCGAAGATGGTCAAGATCGCGCTCGCGGCCGCCGACGAGCTCGCAGGGCAAGGGATCGAGGTCGAGGTCGTCGACCCGCGCACGATCCGCCCCCTCGACGAGGAGCTCATCGTCGAGTCGGTCAAGAAGACGGGACGCTGCCTCATCCTCGAGGAGGGCTGGCCGTTCAACGGGGTGGGCGCGGAGATCGCGTACCGCGTGGGCCGGCGCTGCTTCGACGATCTCGACGCCCCCGTCGAGCGCATCACGGGCGCGGACCTGCCCATGCCCTACAACCACCACCTCGAGCAGCAGTGCATCCCCGATGTCCCGCGCGCCGTCGCGGCGGCCAAGAAGCTGCTCTACCTCGAATAGCCGCGCGAACCGGAAGGAACGAAGACCTCAGATGGCGACGATTCTCGATATGCCGCAGCTCTCCGACACGATGACGATCGGCGTCCTGCGGAAGTGGCGCAAGAACGAAGGCGACAAGGTAGCCCCCGGCGAGGTGCTGGCCGAGGTGGAGACCGACAAGGCCACGATGGACTTCGAGGCCTTCGACGAAGGCGTGCTGCTCAAGCGCCTCGTCGCCGACGGCGCTTCGATGCCCGTGGGAATGCCCATCGCCATCATCGGTAAGGTGGGCGAGGACTTCGCGGCGCTCGTCGAGCAGGCCAACGCGCGCACGGCCGGCGGCGCCGCCAAGCCCGCCGCCGCGGCCAAGCCCGAACCGCCCAAGCCGGCGGCGGCGCCCGCCAAGGCGGCTCCCGCGCCCTCACCCGCGGCGGCCGCGGCTCCCGCCAAGACCGCTCCCGCGCCGCGCTCGGCTCCCGCGCAGCGCGCAGTCGCGCCCGCTCCGGCGACTCCCTCCGCGAAGATCCTCGCCTCGCCGCTCGCGCGCAAGCTCGCCACCGACCTCGGCGTCGACCTGCGAGCCGTGCAGGGCACGGGGCCTGGCGGCCGCATCGTCGAGCGCGACGTCAAGTCCGCCGCCGAAGGTCGACAAGAAGGTGCGCCAACCGGCCAAAATGGAGCGTCCCAGACCGACTGGCACGCCGCCGAGGAGACGCCCAACACGCGCGCGACGAGCGCGCCGGCGGAGCCGGCGGGGTGGGAAGGGGCTGGGTCCGTCGCGAAGTCCCGTGGGACCCCGCCGGTCTCGGCCGCCGCGCCCCTGCCCGCGCAGCTCGTCCCCGATCGCCGCGCCGAGGCCCGCCCCGCGGCGGCACCGCCGGCCGGCGACATCGTCAAACCGCTCTCGATGATGCGGCGGACGATCGCGACGCGCCTGCTCGAGGCGAAGTCGACGATCCCGCACTTCTACCTGACGACGGACGTCGACATGGACGCCGCCATGGAGTTCCGCGAGCAGGTGGCCCAGGTCCACGGCGCGAAGCTCTCCGTGAACGATCTCGTCCTCAAGGCCTGCGCGCTGGCGATGCGGCGCATCCCCGAGGCCAACGCCTCGTTCACCGAGGAAGCCATCATCGAGCACGCCCGCGTCGACATCGGCATGGCCGTCGCGATCGAGGACGGCCTCATCACGCCGGTCATCCGCGACGCCGACAAGAAGACCATCGGCCAGATCGCCGCCGAGGCGCGCGAGATGGCCAAGCGCGCGCGCGATCGCAAGCTTCGGCCCGAGGAGTACACGGGCGCGACGTTCTCCGTCTCGAACCTCGGCATGTTGGGCGTCCGCGACTTCGCCGCCATCATCAACCCGCCCGAGGGGGCCATCCTCGCCGTGGGCGCCGTGCGCAAGGAGCCGGTCGTCAAGGACGACAGGGTCGTCGTGGGTCAGCGCATGTCAATCACGCTCTCGTGCGACCACCGCGTCATCGACGGCGCGCTCGGCGCGAAGGTCCTGCAGGCCATCGTCGGCATCCTGGAGCGCCCCATCTCCCTGGCGTTTTAGGAAATGGCCGACAAGTTCGATCTGGTGGTCGTCGGGGCGGGCCCCGGCGGGTACGTCGCGGCCATTCGCGGCGCGCAGCTCGGCTTCAAGACGGCCTGCGTCGAGCGAGAGCGTCCGGGCGGCATCTGCCTGAACTGGGGCTGCATCCCGACGAAGGCGCTGCTCAAGTCGGCGGACATGATGCGCCACGCGCAGCACGCGGCCGAATACGGGGTCATCATCAACGGGCCCATCACGTTCGACTGGAACAAGGTCATCGCGCGCAGCCGCGGCGTCGCCGACAAGCTCGCGGGCGGCGTCGAGTGGCTCTTCAAGAAGTACGGCGTGACGCACTTCCCGGGCACGGCCAAGCTCACGGGGCGCGGCAAGCTCGAGGTCGAGAGCAAATCCGGAAGGCTCACGCTCGAGACGCCGCGCACAATCATCGCCACGGGCGCCCGCGCGAAGTTCCTACCGGGCATCGAGCCCGACGGCGATCGCATCATCACGTATCGCGAGGCCATGATCCTCCCCGAGGTGCCGAAGTCGGTCGTCGTCATCGGCGCGGGCGCCATCGGCATCGAGTTCGCCGACTTCTGGAACGCCTTCGGCGTCGAGGTGACCGTCATCGAGTTCATGCCGCGCATCTTGCCCGTCGAGGACGAGGAGATCTCGGCGGCGCTCACGCGAATCCTCAAGAAAAAGGGGATGAAGATCCTCACGGGCACGAAGACGACGGGCGTCAAGGTCAGCGGCAAGTCCGTGACGACGAGCTACGTCGGCGCGGACGGAAAAGAAGAGAGCGTGACTTCGGAGCGCG
>DASZFV010000193.1:0-1516 GCA_035939455.1 Polyangia bacterium | reverse complement strand
GCAGGTTCACGACGAAGGCCCGCGCGATCCCCCAGTAGTTGAGGCCCTCGTGCTCGTAGAAGTCCGCGTCTTCCGCCGCGAGCACGGCGAGCTTCACGTGCGCCGGCAGCGACGCGATGGGCACCACTGTTCGCCGCTGCGTGAAGAGCTCGGCGAGCAGCGTCCCATCGCGCGCCAGCACGCGCGTCACCTGCGGCGCCTGGTAGGTGCGCAGCTCGTTGACGCTGGGCAAGTCCGCCTCGTAGTGGCGGACGACGAGCCACGCGGCGATGGCTCCGGCCAGCGCGAGCACTCCTGTCGCAAGCGCCACTCGCTTCGTCCACCGCCACGCGAACGCCCGCGCGCGTTTCCAGCGGGACAGAGGCGCGGGCCTCTTGGATTCGCTCTTCACCACCGGAGCTGAAACGCTCGAGCCCGCGCGCTTCATTCGCTTCGGATGTACCGGAGCGACCGCGCCCACGCCAGCCGCGCGAAGCGCTACCCTCGCGCCCATGCGCTCCCTCGCGCTCGCCATCCTCGCGTCCGGCCTCGTCGTCGCGTGCAACAACTCGCCCGCGCCTGCCCCAGCCGCGATCGAAGCGGCGCCGCCGTCATTCCCGGCGAAACCCTGGAGGGCCGCGGCGATCGCGCACGGGGGCGTCGGCAGCGACCCTGCCATCGCGGACGGGTGCCGCTCGGCCGTCGACGCGGCGCTCGCCGTCGTCGACAAGGGCGGCGATCCCGTCGACGCGGCGGTCGCCGGCGTCGTCGTCCTCGAGGACGACCCGCGCTTCAACGCCGGCACGGGCTCGTGCGTGCGCCTCGACGGCAAGAGCATCCAGATGGACGCGTCGGTCATGCGATCCGACGGACGCTTCGGCGCCGTTGCCGGCATCGAACGCGTGAAGAACCCGGTGAGGGTGGCGCGCGCCGTGATGGACACGCCGCACCTCCTCCTTCAGGGCGACGGCGCGACGCGCTTCGCCCGCACGCTCGGCATGCCCGACTACGATCCGACTACCCCCGATGCACTCGCGCGCTCGCGCGCCGTGCACGCGCAGCTCTTCGCGGGCGCGTCCGACGTCCCCGACGCGTGGAAGCACTTCGACTGGCGCGCGCGGTGGAACTTCGATTCGCCGCCTCCCGCGGCGAGCGCAACTCCCACCGCCGTCGACGCTGGCCACGACACGGTGGGCGTCGCGGTGCGCGCCGCCGACGGCCGCTTCGGCGTCGCGCTCTCCACCGGCGGTCTCACGCTCGCGATGCGCGGCCGCGTCGGCGACGTTCCCATCCTCGGCGCTGGCCTCTACGCAGGCGACCACGGCGCCGCCGCGTGCACGGGCACGGGAGAACGCATGATCGAGGCGGGCCTCGCGCGCAAAGTCCACGGCTGGCTCGCCGACGGCGCCACCGCGACCGAAGCGGCGAAGCGCGCCGTCGCCGACATCGCAGCTCGCGGCGAAGTGGGAATCATCGTCGTCTCCCCCACCGACATGTCCGCCGCCGCCGACAAACCAATGGCCTGGGCCGCCCGCGA
>DASZFV010000192.1:0-4006 GCA_035939455.1 Polyangia bacterium | reverse complement strand
CGTCGGGATGAGCCCGCTCGTGACGTCGACGTGCGCGAGCGCGTCGGCCGCGGGGTCCGTGCCCGGGCTGTCGCCACTCCACACGGCCTGCGTGAAGCGCGCCGAGCCCCTGACGAGCTGGAACGTGACGCCGGCGGCCAGCCATCGATTGAAGGCGGCCGCCACGGCCGCCGACCAGTAGACGATCTGCGTATCGATCGAGATCAATGCGTAGCGCTGCGCGCCCACCGCCGGATACTGGAGCTTGCCGATGGCCGACGGTCCCGCGACGCCGGCCGCGAACGTCAGGCCCGCGAGGGGCCCGGTCCGACCTAGGCCCAGGCTCACGACGGCGGCCGGCGCCAGGAACGGCGGCGCGCCGTTCGAGACGGCCGGGTCTCCGCCGGCGGGCGTGAACGTCAGGCGTTGCCACGCGAGGTTCGCGTCGAGCGTGGCGCGCAGCCCGTCTTGCCGCCCGAAGCCCGCCGGGTTGTAGAGAAGCGCGAGTCCCCCGTCGGGCTCGGCGGCGTACGCGCCGCCCCGTCCGAGCGCGAGGGTCCCGACGTCCGGATGTTCGACGCCCGCGGCGCGCGCGGCGTGAGGGACGGCCGCCACGGCCGCCGCCCACGCGACGGCGAGGGGAAAGCCGAGAACGTTTCTCGAGGGGGGCCTACGCACGTTGTTCGCGAGCCAACTTGAACATTCGGGGCGGCGCGCGCGGAGGTCGGAGGTAACGACGGGGCTCACGCCCGCCGGGCGGGTGTGGACGTCGGCGGCGGGGCGTTTCCCTCGGGCCCGCGCTCCGGCGTGCCGAGCAGGGCGCAGAACGCCGCGATGACGGCGAGGAGCGCAGCTGTCGACACCAGGATCATGACGTTCGCTTGACGACGCCGGCGCTTGGTGGCGCGCTGGATGCTCGTGTGCTGGCCCCTGCCGAGGCGGCGCGTCTCCTTGGCGCGCTTGTAGTACTGCGCCCACGACGGCGAGGTCGCTGGCAAGTAGGGCGAGTCTTCGGCGGGCTCCGTCTCCATCGACCAATTCTCCCTCTAGATCCCGTACGGGGGAGCGTAGCCCGATCGCCACCTGCGATCCAGCCCCGCGCGACAACGCGGCCGGCCGCCGAACGCGCGTTCACGAGCTCCCGTTTTGGGCGTTAGCTCCGCTGTCGGCGAGCGCAAGAGGCTCTCCCGCGACGGGCACGCCGCAGACCATCTCGATCTGCGACACGACTGCGCCGAGCTGCGCGGCGATGCCGCCGCGGCGCGTCGACGTCCTCGTCGGCGGCAAAACCCAAACCATTCATTCCTTGAGGACGCGGCACTGGCGCGCGCCCGCGGGCCCGAACAGCGCCAGCAGGAGGCGAGAGTAGGGGCCGCGGCCGCTGAGCTGCCCCGAGATCCGGCCGCCGCGCGCGTTGCCGGAGACGCGGCAGTGAAAGCCGAGATCGAGGTCGGGCAGCAGGGGCACCGCGACGACGAGCGCGTCGTCGGGCCCGTGCACCGTGAGGTCGAGCGTGAGGCCCGGCGGCAACGCCTCGAACCAGGGCCGCGCGGGTCCGCTCGCGGCCTTCTTGTGAACGAAGGGATCGACGCGCGCGCGCGCGACGCCCACGTCGCCCGCGAGCACGAGCTCGCGCGCGGGCTCGCCGCTGAGGCGGAGCTGCAGATCGAGCGCGCCGATCGCGAAGGCGGACCTCGCATTGCCCAAACGCAACCCGTGGGCCGAGAGGGGAACGTCGATGGCGCCCACGCGGAGCGGCCAGGCCGACGCGATGTCGACGACGGCGGGGGCGTTCGGCGCGCCCACGACGACGGCGCCCTGCGCGTCGGCGTCGCCCACGGCCTCTATGCGCAGCGCGCGCGTCAGGAGGCGGTGGCCGCTCGCCTCGATGAGGCCGTCGAGCTTGAGCGCGGGCCACGCCGCGGACCGAGGCCGCAGCTCGAGGGCGTCGAGCCGCACCGCCCCCGTCGCGACGGGGGCGCGCGCCGGGCCGGTCGCGCGCGCGTCGAGGGCGATCGTGCCCACGGCGGACGACAGCCAGGGAAGCCGGGCCTGGCGCGCGAGGGCGCCGGCGTCGAGAAGCGCCGTCGCCGTGAGCCCGAGGTTCGAGCGCTCGGGGCTCGCGAGATCGACGTTCACGTCGCCCGCGAGCGCCACGCGCGCGCCCGGGGCCGTGAGCGTCAGATCGTGAACGTGAACGTGCGTGCCGTCGACGGCGAGGCGACTCCCCTCCGCCACGTCGAACGCGAGCGGCCAGCCCTTCGGGCGCAGCGCGAGGGCACGCGCGACGACGATCGTGCCCGCGAGTGGCGCGCGCGGCGCCGTCGCGAGGTCGACGTCGACAGCGCCGTCCGCGGCGGCGAGGACGTTCCCCCACAGCGCGCGCAAGTGGCCGAGCTCGACGCGGCCGCGCGCGGCGGCCTCGGCCCAGTCGCCCGACGTGCTGCCGCGGAGCGCGAGGTCGCCGCCCGCGCCCACGGCGCGCACGTCGAGCTGCGTCCTGAGTGGTCGGTGCGGCGTCACGGCGACGCGCGCGTGGCCCGAGATCGCGAGGTCGAGCTCGGCGAACGCCGGTGGCAGCCACGGCCCGAGCACGAACCCCGCCAGCGCGAGGTTCCCGTCCGCAGTGACGCCGTCGGGTCTGCGCGTCGCGCCCACGTCGAGCGCGAGCGCGGGACCGAGCGTGCCTTCGAGCGCGAGCGTCCAACCGCGCGCCCGCGCCGTGAAGTGTCCGTCGCCGAGGCGCCGGCCCGCCAGGGAGACGCCGGCGAGCGCGAGTGTGCCGGTGAAGGCGGGACGAGACGGCGATCCCGTCACCGTCAGCGCCGCGTCGAGTGTTCCGCCGAGCGCCTCGCCGAGCGACGTCGGGCGTCCCGCGCCGAGCGCCGCGGGTAGGGCCACGGTCGTGAGGCCGGGCAGGGCCCCGAGCGGATAGGCGGTCAGACGCAGCTCGCCCGAGAGCGGTCCCGCGCGCTCGGCCCGCCCGCGCGCCTCGAGCCTGCCGCCGCCGACGCGCGTGAGCACGAGGCCGGCGAGCGTGAGCACCCGCCCGTCGTCGAGCGTCGCCGTCACGGGCGCCGGCGCGCGAAAACGCTCACCGAGGATGGTCGCCGTCGTCGACGGGGCGAACGACAGGCGCGCGCGCAGGTGATCGAGCGGTCCCGAGACCGTGGCGCGAGCCGCGAGCTGGCCGCTCGCCGTCGCGGGCCGCACCCACCGCGCGAGTGACGCGACGGCCAAGGTCACTGTGGCGTCGACGCGCCCGGGCGGCGCGGGCGCGCCGCTCGCGAGCGGCGGCAGCGAGAGCTCGAGCGCGCCCCGCGCCGAAAGGTCGCCCCAGCGCGCGCTCAGACCCTCGAGCCGCAACGTTCGTTGAAAGAGCCGCGCCGAGGTGAGCCCGAGCTCGAGCGTGTCGTCGTCGGCGCGCGCCGCGCGACCGCCCGGAGCCGGCGGCCCCACGCGGAAGGCGAGCCGGCGCGGCTCGGGGGCCTCGCCGCTTCTCGTGAGCGTGACGTCGGCGGTTGGGATCTCGAGGTCGACGGCCGCCAGGCCTGCGCGCAGCTCGAGCGCGGCACGCAGCCGCCCCGTGACGCGACCGTCGAGGAGAGGCTCGAAGCTGTCTGCGAGGAAGGGCGCCAGCGCGAGATCGTTCGCGCGGACGTCGAGCGTGGCCCGTTCGCCGCGTTCGACGGCCGCCTCGATGCCCGCCCGCGGCCCCTCGATCGAGAGCGTGCCCGTGAGCGCCCGGAATTGCCCGCGCACGCGCGCCGTCATCGTGCCGTCGAGGATCTCGCCGAGCGCCTCGCGCGGGAGCCAGGGCGCCTCGAGCCGCGCGGCGGCGTCGGTCAAGCGCTCCCAGCGCGCGTCGAGGGCGAGACCGGGCGGGTTGCGCTCGCCGCGCCGCCCGTGGCGCGCGAAGACGTTCTCGAACAGCGCCGTTCCCGTGAGTCGAGAGCGTCCCGTGTCGGCGTGGGCCACCGCGAGCACGAGATCGCTCGGCTCGTCGGGCGCGACGCCGACGTGCGAG
>DASZFV010000191.1:0-2279 GCA_035939455.1 Polyangia bacterium | reverse complement strand
GAGCTCGACTTCGCCGACGCGCAGCCGGGGATCGTGAAGGACGCCTTCGTGCAGTGGCGCCTCGGCCGCGCGGTCGCTGTTCGCGTCGGCCAGTTCAAGGTTCCCCTCGGGCTCGAGACGCAATACTGGAACGCACTCCTCGAGCTCGTCGACGTCGCCGCCGCGACGTCGGCCTTCACGCTCGACCGCGACGTCGGAGTCATGGTGGTCGGGCGCCCGCTCGCGGGGCGCCTCCAATATCATCTGTCCGCCACCAACGGCCCTCGCGGGCTTTGTCCGCAGAACGTCGACGGCCTCCGCTGCGATGATGTCGATCTGGCCTACGCCGGGCGCATCGTCGCGGCGCCCTTCGGACCGCTGCCGGCGTTCGAGGGCGATCTCGAGGGCCAAGCCCGCCCCCTCGTGTCCGTCGGCGTGTCGGGCGCGTACCTGCTGCTGCCGACCGACGTCCGCGCCCGCACCGGCGTCGCGACCGCGTCGCTCGACGTGGACCACGACGCCCGCGTCGACAACGTGGGCGTGTGGCAAGCGGCCGGCGAGCTGCGCGCGATCTTCCGGGGCGCCTCCTTGCAGGCGGAGTGGCTTGGTCGCCGCGAGCATCCCGGCGTGGGCGAAGCCGATCGTACATACTGGGGGGCCTACGGGCAGGCGAGCTATTTCGTGCTGCCGAGCCGCCTGCAGGCGGTCGCGCGCGTCGGACGGACCGATCTTCCCCTGTATGGCGCGTCCGCCGCCGAACGGTTGGCGCGCGGCTCGCGGACGACCGAGGAGACGGGCGGCCTCAACGCCTACCTGCGCGGCCACGATGCCAAGCTACAGGTCGACTACACGCACCTCGCCACGCCGGACGCGGGATCGGCGCCCACCGTCCACCGCCTGCGCGCCGCTCTGCAGCTGGCCTTTTGAGCGGGCAAGTCGCGCCGGCCCTTCGGGGGCCCGCGCCAGTTTTTTTGGTGGTATAAGGCGCGCATGAGCCTAAAACGGAGCCTTTCCAGCGGCAGAAGCTCTTTCGGCAGCGGCGGCGAGGCCGGAGCGAAGGTCGACCGGCAGGAGCTCTACGACGAGCTCAAGCGCCTGGCGGCGACGGCCGAGGCCTTCACGCCCGTCGACGTCTCACTGGCCATCGGCGCCGGGGAGCCACAAGTGTCGAAGGCGCTGCTCGGCCTCGCGGCCGAGGGGTATCTCGAGAAGGCGGAGGTCGGAAAATACCGCGCGACGACGGTCGCCGACCTGAGCCAGGCCGAGTTCCTCAAGGCGTTCGCGCGCGCCTCGAAGGTAGATTCGACGCGGCAGCGCGATCTCTCCGAGATCGGGCGCCTCAAACAGAACAACGACACCATGAGGCAGCGCCTGCTCGCCGCCATCGCCGAGCGGGATCACTACCTGGCGGCGCTCAAGAAACACGGCATCGACGCGGGCCCCCCGCCCGTGCCCGTCGTGCCGGTCGCCGAGATCGTCGAGGCGAGGTTGCCCTCACCCGCGGCCATGCTCGCGTCATCTGCACCCGCGCCGGGACCGGCGGGCCTGTCCGTGCCATCCCCGGAGCCGGCCGAGGCGCCCTCGGGCCCCGGCGACGATCACGGTCACGACGCGTCGGCGAGCGCTGGACCCGAGCACGGTTGACCGGTCGGCGGATCTCGCAGAGTGCGCGTCACGCTGATCCGCCACGGTGAAGCTGGGGACGACGCGCCTCGCGACGAGGCGCGTTCTTTGACGCTGCGAGGACGTGCTTCGGTGACGCGGGTAGGTGGGGCGCTGCGACGCCGGGGCGGTGACTTCTCGCTGATCGTCAGCAGCCCGCTCGTTCGCGCCGTCCAGACCGCGGAGATCGTCGCCGCGGCGGTCGGCTACGGGGGTCGCCTCGTCGTCAGCGAGGCACTCGAGCCCGAGGCCAGGGTCTCGCGAACGGTCGCCTGGTTGACGGCGCTCGAAGGAGAGGACTCGGTCGCCCTTTGCGCCCACGAGCCCATCCTTTCGTCGCTGGCGGGCGCTCTGCTGCGCGTCGACCGCTTCCCGGCCCTTCGTAAGGGGGAGGCTCTCAGGCTCCGCTTGCCCGGCAGTCCCGGGCACCCCGCCGAGCTGCGCTGGCGCATCGATCCCGAGACCGGCGCCCGCGAGACTCCGTGAGGCCCATCGCGGCCGAGGGGCGGGCGGGACAAGCCGCACCGTGTCGGGTTAGGATAAGGCATGGACAAGGGGTCGGGCGGTCCAGCCAAGGACCAGACTCACACCAAGCCTGCCACTCCGATCGAGTCGGACAAGGAGCAAAAGCGCAATCT
>DASZFV010000190.1:0-11747 GCA_035939455.1 Polyangia bacterium | reverse complement strand
CGCAGGCGGCGGAGGCCCGCAAGTCGGGGCTGCAGAAGTCGAGCCTGGCGGCCTCGGTGGACAAGGCGCTCGCGCCCGCGAGCGCCGCGCCGAGCGGACCGACGCCGGGGCCCGAGGCCCTCGCGCACGTCCTCGAGCCCTCGATCGTCACCACGCGACGGGCGCCTCCGAAGCGCGCCGGACGCAGCTTTCTGGTCGGCGCGGCCATCGGCGTGGTGTTGCTCGGGGCGGCCGTCGCGGCGCTCGTCGTGCGCAAGAACGCCGGGGCGCAGACGCCGGCGGCGCGGACCGCGCCCGCACAGACTGCGCAGTAGGCACCGTTGAGATCGACGGCGCTCCGACGGCGCGAGCCCCTGCGCGTGGACGGTTATCCGATGACGCCTGAGATGTACAAGATCCACGCGAGGGCCGACCAGCAGGCTTTCAGGACCGTGAGCGTCCGCCTCGGCATCGCATGCGAGTGGCTGCAAATCCAGGGCCGCGCCCTGGAGGGCCGCGGGCCTCGATTCTCCGCGGTGGTCGCCAGCCACCCAGGGCAGGGATGTCACGGTTACCGGACAGGTCCCTCGGGTTACCGGCGCAGGATGCGGCGCAGCTTGGCTCTGTCCTGGGCGCCGAGCTCGCCGAGGGCAACGAGGGCGACAAGGTAAACGATGCCCACTACGGCGATGGCGGCGAGGCCCAGGATCTTGCCGTGGCCTGGGAGGAAACGTCCGACGACAGCCGCGGCCGCCAGGCTCGCCGCGACGCGGGCCACGGTGGGCGCCGGCAGGCCGCCGCCGAGCCGCGTGCGCAGGTACAGCAGCGACGCGAGAAAACCGGCGGCCATGCCCAGCGAGGTGGCGGTCGCCGCCGCGAGGAGCATGGGCGCGCCCGGCGTGGCGTGTGGGATGAGCAGCGCGGCGGCGCCCGAGCCGACGGCCACGGTGACGGCCATGAACGACAATGTAGCCGTCGTGCGGCCCGCGGCGTTGAGGATGGCGCAGGCCACGCCGAGCAGCGCGAGGCAGCACTCGCCCGCGACGAGGACAGGCAGCGCGGCGGCGCCGACGCCGTACTCGGGCTTGTAGAGGATCGCGAGCAAGGCCGCGGGCCGCGCGCCGAGCACGAGGCCCATGGCACCCGCGAGCAAGAGGGCGTAGCGCAGCGTCTGCGTGATGTAGGCGCGTGTGGCCTCGCGGTCCTCGGCGAAGATCGAGCGCGACACGAGCGGGAAGATCACGAACGTGATGACGATGAGCGCCTGATAGGGCAGGAGCGCGAGCGTGCGCAGCGCCTGGTAGTCGGCGGCGAGCGCGGGCGCGCGCGTCGCGTCCACCTCTGCCGCGAAGTGCTGGAGGAGCGAGACGTCGTAATTGAGGGCGAGGTTCAGCAGCAGGGCATAGCCGCCCACGGCCAGCATGTACGGCACGAGGCGCCGGGCTGGGAATGGAGCGCCGCCCGGCGGTTGCCACATGGCGCGCGCCGCGACGACGAGGATGAGCGCCGCGGCCACGGCGAAGCCCGTGAACGCGCCCGCGACCTTCCAGACGACGGCGACGCCGAGCAGCAGGACGGTCTTGGCGGTCGAGAAGCCGACGTCGAAGGTCGCCTGCGCGCGGAAGCGGCGCAGGCCGTTCGCCGTGCCGACGAAGACGGCGTAGAAGGCGTAGAAAAAAGGGATGACGGCCGCGATGCGGAAGTAGCGGGCGTATTCGGGCGCCTTCATGAAGCGCGCGATGAGCGGCGCGCCCAGCGCGAGCGCGAGCGCCACGGCGGTGCCGATGAACGCCTGCATGCGCAGGCCGGCTCGCTGCACGGCACCGGCGCGGGCGTCGTCCTCGGCCGTGAAGCGCGAGACCGCCTGGATCGTCGCCTGGACCATCGTGTTGTTGATGATCGAGACGACGCTGTTGACGACGGCGAAGGCGCCGAACTCCGCCGTCGCGAGCAGACGCGGCAACAGGATCTGCTGCACCGAGCCGCTCACCATGAAGTAGATCTTGGCGAAGCCGATGAAGAGCGCGCCGCGCCCGGCTACGATTCCGGCGTCGGTCTCGGGCGCGGCCGGCTTCGCGGCGGGGGCGCTCAAGGCAAGACCCCCGAGACGACGCGCTCGATGGAGCCGAGGTCGCGGCGCACGCGCACGTCGGCGAGACCGGCCGCCGCGAGGAGGCGCGCCGTCTCCTGGGCCTGACCGGCGCCGATCTCGAGGGCGAGCGCGCCGCCGCGCGCGAGCAGCGCGGGCGCGGCGGCGACCAGACGCCGCACGAGCGCGAGACCGTCGGCGCCGCCGTCGAGCGCGCGTCGGGGCTCGGCGCGCACCTCGGGCGGCAGGCCCGCGAGGTCGGCCGTCGCGATGTAGGGGAGATTGGCGACGATGAGATCGAACGGGGCGTGCGCGCCGAGCGGCGCCTCGAGGTCGCCTTCGAGGAACACGACGGCGACGCCGTGCCGGAGGGCGTTGGCGCGCCCGACGGCGAGCGCGTCGGGCGAGATGTCGGTCGCGATGACGACGGCGCCGGGACGCTCCTTCGCGAGCGTGATGGCGATGGCGCCCGAGCCCGTGCCGACGTCGGCGATGCGCGGGGCCGCCTTCGCGGGCGGGACGGCCGGCTCGTCGGCGCGCGCGGCCGGCGGCTCTTCGCTCGCGCTCTCGTCGGCGTCGAGGTCGGCGGCCCGCGCGGCGCGCACGCGCGGCGCGCGGCCGATGCGCTCCATCGCCTCGTCGACGAGCGTCTCGGTGTCCGGCCGCGGCACGAGCACGCGGGCGTCGACGGCCAGCTCGAGGCCCCAGAACTCCTTCTTCCCCACGACGTAGGCCACCGACTCGCCGGCCTGCCGGCGCTTGACGGACGCGCGGATGGCGCCGAGCTCGTCGGGCGTGAGCGGGCGATCGAACTGCACGTAGAGCTGCACGCGCGCCACGGCCAGCGCGTGGGCCGTGAGGATCTCGGCGTCGAGCCGCGGCGTCTCGAGCCCGCGCTCCTCGAAGCGCGACGTCGTCCATAGCAGCACGTCCTTGACGGTCCACGCCGTCATCGCGCGGCCCCCGGTCCCAGCGCGGCGAGCCACGCCTTCTTGGTTCCGAAGACCTGGATCGTGAACGCGGGCGGGCTCATCGGAGCTGGCGCCTCACGAGCTTGCCGCGATCGTTGCGGGGCAAGGCGGCCCGCCGCTCCCAGCGGCGCGGGACTTTGAAGGCGGCGAGCCGCTCGCGCGCGAAAGCGTCGAGCTCGCCGAAGAGCGCGTCGTCGGCGGCGCGGTTCGGGCAGACGACGACGGCCTTGGGCTTGACGAGCCCGGCCTCGTCCTCGTAGCCGACGACGGCGCACTCGCTCACGGCGGGGTGCTGCAGGAGCACGTTCTCGACCTCGAGCGGCGAGACGTAGATGCCGCCCACCTTGAGCATGTCGTCGCTGCGGCCTTCGAAGCGGAAGACGCCGTCGACGCGGCGGACCTTGTCGCTCGTCGCGACCCAGCGCCCGTCGTGCTCGTCGCGGAAGACCTGCGTCGTGCGCTCGGGATCGCCTTCATAGCCGAGCGCCACCGAGCCGCCGCGCACCCACAGCGCGCCGATCTCGCCGTCGGGCGCGTCGCTGCCATCGTCGCGCACGACGCGCGCCTCGTAGCCGGGCACGACGCGGCCGAGCGTGCCGGGCCGCACGTCACCCGGGCGGTTCGAGACGTGGATGTGGAAGAGCTCGGCGGAGCCGAGGCCCTCGACGATCTCGACGCCGAAACGGGCCTTCCAGCGCGCGTGGAGCGGAGCGGGCAGCGCCTCGCCCGCCGACGTCGCGAGGCGCACGCCCGCGAACGCGGCGAGGGCCTCGGGTGGGGCCGCCGCCGCGAGCAGCTTCGCGATGAGCGTCGGCACGAGCGCGAGCACCGTGGGCCGGTGGCGCGCCACGAGCTCGAACATGCGCTCGGGCGTGGGGCGGTCGGGGAAGAGCACCGCCGTCGCGCCCACGGCGAGCGGGAAGAGCAGGCTCATGCCCGTGGCGTAGCCGAAGTAGAGCTTGGGGACGGAGAGCGTGACGTCGTCGCCGCCGAGACCGAGCACGCTCTTGGCGTAGGCCTCGATGCTGAAGGCGAAGCTGCGGTGGCCGTGCACGGCGGCGCGCGGCAGGCCCGTCGAGCCGGAGGTCGCGATCCACACGGCCGGGTCGTCGGCCGCCGTGTCGACGTTCGAAAAGCAGGGCGAGGCCGCGGCGACCGCCGCCTCGTACGAGAGGTGGCGCGGCGTCTCGGCCGCGCCGCCCACGACGAGCGCGGCGGCGAGCGCCGGGGCCGCGGCGATGGCGGCGGCGGCGCGCGCCGCGAGGTCGGCATCGGCGAGGAGGACCTTGGCGCGCGTGTATGAGAGGTGGGCGGCGTGGTCGGCGATCGGCAGCTCGGGGTTCGCCATCGTGACTGCGGCGCCGACCTTGAGCGTCGCGAGGAACGCGGCGACGAAGGCCAGGCCGTCGGGCAGCGCGACGAGCACCCGATCGCCGCGCCCGACGCCGAGCGCCGCCAGCACGTTCGCGAGGCGGTTCGCCTCGTCGAGAAGCTCGGCGTACGTCACGGGCCGGCCGCGCGCGCCCACGCGGAGCGCGACCCGCGCGCCGTGGCCCTCGGCGACGCGCGCGTCGAGCACGTGGGCCGCGAGGTTGAGGCGCGGCGGGATCTCGATGCCCACGCGCGCGCTACCTCATGCGGAGCCGCTCGACGGGCACGAGGCCCACGAGGTGCTCGTCGACGATGGCGGCCACGTCGGCGACGGTGACGCCGCCGTACCAGACCTGCTCGGGATAGACGACGACGGTCGCGCCGCGCGCGCACTGGTCCAGGCAGCCCGCGGCGTTGGCGCGGATGCGGGCCTTGAGGCCGCGCTCGTGCAGCAGCCGCTTGAGCTCGTCTTTAATCGCCTCGCCTCCCTTTGACGCGCAGTCGCCCTTGGGGTTCCCCGGCTCGCGGCGGTTCGTGCAGATGAAGACGTGCTTGTCGAGGTGGGGCTCAGCCATGGGGCGCATTTCTAGCACGGGCGGGCTCAGAGGCGTCCGACGTCCCGCGCCCGGACCCAGCCCTCGAGGCCGTTGGCGAGGCGGATGCGCAGCCAGTCCTGATCGCGCTCGAGCAGGCGCACGCGCAGGCCCGCGTGGATCTGGAATCCCGTCTTGTAGTTCACGTCGGCGCCCTCCTTGACGGCGAGCGCGTCCGGCAGCACGACGCCGAAGGGCACGCGCTCGAGGACGGCGCGGCCCGCGAGCGCGCTTCCCGCGAGCAGCGTCAGGACGGCGAGGATGGCGGCGCCCGCGCCCAGCGCGGGGCGGGCGTCGTCGCTCGCGCGGCGGCGCGCGAAGAGCACGGCGAAGAAGCCGAGATAGAGCGCGAGGAAGACCCAGGTCTCGCCTGACGGCGACAGCGACGTCACGGCGCGGATCCACAGCGGATCGCGATCCTCGCCCTCGATCTTGTCGCGCGCCTGTCGCGCCGCCAGCTTGCGCGACTGGTCGAGGTTGAAGCGGATGTCCTCGTCGTCGGACTCGAGGGCCGCCGCGCGCTCGAAGGACCAGATCGCGGGCCCGAGAGCGCTCTTTTTGAAGTAGGCGTCCCCCAGGTTGAAGAAGAGGTCGGGCGACACGACGTCCTCGCGATCGAGCTCCTCGTAGGCGGCGACGGCGGCGTCGTAGTCGCCGTGCAGGTAGGCGTCGTTGCCCCGCTTCCAGGCCTCGTCGAGGCGATCGGCGCGCGCGGGTCGCGCCACGAGCGCGAGCGAGAGACTCGCGAGCCCGAACCCGACGCGCCGTCCGAACCCGCTCATCGTCCCCATTGCCCCGGCGCTTCCTCGCGCAGCGCGGCCTTCTCGACGAGCCCGATGAGCTCGTCGGCGCGCTCGAGCGCGGCGCCCATGGCGGCGGCGCTCTCCGTCCCGCCGCCGGGCGCGAAGCGCGCCAGGTCGCAAGCCTCGAGCTCCCCGAGGACGCGCGCCGTGATCTCCGCGCGGAGGCCGCGCTCGGTGAGGAGGGCCTCGAGCTCGTCGCGGCGCAGGCCCGTGACGACGCGGCCGAGCCGCGCCGCGAGGACCTCGCGCAGGACGCGGTCGATCTCGATGTAGAAGTCGGCGACGCGGCCCGCGTCGCGATGAGCCACGGCGGCGCCGAGGCGCTTGCGCACCATCGTACGCATCCGCCGGCGGCGCGTCCGCCGCGTGTCGGTCGCGAGGCGCTCGCGCACGCGATCGACGAGCACGGCCAGGCCGAGCCCGAACGGCGGAAGAAAGAGCAGCCAGCCGAAGGCGCGCGAACGCAGGAAGGTCGTGCCGACGTCGCGGCCGAGACGCGTGCGCGCGTGGATGGGGCGGATGGCCGCCGCGATGACGTTTTCGACGGCGGGGCCGGCCGCGCCCGGGGCCAGGGGCGCCTCGCCCGGGCGCGGCGCTTCGCCCGTGGCGTCGAGCCTCATCGGATCGCTCTTGAGCGCGACGTACCGCTTGGTCTCGGGATCGAAGGTCGGCACCTCGAGCGAGGGGAGCATGACGGCGCCCGCGCGCTCGGGGAGCAGCAGCACCTCCGTGAGCTTCGTGCCGCCCACGCCACTCGCGGCGTCCAGCGTGACCGTCTCCTTGGGTGGATAGCTCTTCCAGCCGGCCGGCACGGAGAGGGGCGGGAGGCGCACGTTGCGCACGTTGCCGACGCCCTTGATCTCGACGGTGACGGTGACGGCCTCGCCCACCGACACGGTCGTGCGATCGGCGCGCGCCGCGAGCTCGTACTTGCCGACGTTGCCGGCATCGAAGCCCGCGGGCTGTCCCTCGCGCGGCAGCGGCAAAGCCTCGATCGTCACGGGGTCCGCCTTGATCCTCTGCGTGCGCAGCGCCGTGCCGAAGAAGTCGACCTGGGCGACCTCGGCCTCGACGGGCGTCACCGTGAGCTTGCCTTCGCGCAACGGAAACAGCGCCTTTTGGTACAGCGTCGCGACCTGGAAGGCGCGGCCCGCGATGGTCTCGGTCGTGTAGGCGAGGCGGCCGCGTGGGTTCGTCGATGGGATGTCCTCGCTCCAGAACCCGTCGGTGCGCGCCTCGGTGACCGTGTCGAACTTGTCGAGGCGCTGCGTGGTGCACAGCGACCACGTGACGACGACGGGCTCGCCCACGTAGGCGCGCGCCTTGTCGGCGACCACGCGGATGAAGGTCGTGCCCGCGGCCGACGACGCGGGCGGCTCGGGCGCGGCGCCACCGCCGAAGAGATCGAACGGGAAGCCCGGGGCGCCGCCGCCGCGGCGCGGATTGCCGGCCGGCGGGCCGGAGCCGACGCGCACGCTGATCGAATTTGACTTGAGCTCGCGCCCCTCGAGGCGCACGCGCGCCGCGCCGATCACGAACGGGCCCTTGGCGCCCGGGGGGACCATGACCTCGAAGCGCCAGCTGAAGTCGTTTTGCACCGTGGTCTGACCGCCTCCGATCTGCATTTGCGTCGAACGGCTCGGGAACTGCGGCGTCGACAGCACGCGGAGACCTTTGAACTCGGGCGGGCGAAAGTCGCCGACCTCGCCGTTGCTGGTGACGCTCAAATTCACCTCGCAGACGAAGGGCTCGCCGGGCGCGACGGCCTCGCGATCGAGGGAAATGACGAACGTCGCGTCGCTGGCCGCGGCGCCGCGCGGGAGGCCGAGCGCCGCGAGCGCGGCGACGGTCAGGACTGAGCGAGACGAGGCGGGGGGACGCATCTTCGGGCGAACCTTGTCTACCAGTCCCGCGCGGGCGGGCGGCGGCGAATCGCGCGCAGGCGCGCGCGCTCCTTCTCGAGGTCCTTGGGGCTGCGCTCGAGGTTGTCGAGGACGGCGCCCATCTCCTGCTCGTCGGCGGGCGGCTTCTGGGCGGCCTCGTTCTTGTCGCGATCCTTTTGGTCCTGCGGCTTGTCCTTGTCTTGGTTCTTCTTGTCCTGGTCTTTCTTGTCGTGGTCTTTCTTGTCGTCTTTTTTGTCCTGGTCTTTTTTGTCCTTGTCGTGGTCTTTCTTGTCGTCTTTTTTGTCCTTGTCCTTCTGCTCCTGCTGCTTGCGCTCCGCGATCTCGAGGTTCCACTTCGCTCGCTCATCGCGCGGGTCGAGCGCGAGCGTGCGCTTGTAGGCCTCGACGGCCTCCTTGAACTTCTCTTTCTTGAAGAACGCGTTGCCGAGGTTGTAGAAGGCCTGCGCCTTGAGCGTGCCGTCCTTGGCCTCGGTGGCGCGCAGGAACTCCTGTCCCGCCTCGTCGAAGCGTTGGAGCGCGTAAAGCGCCGCGCCGCGATCGAAGTGCGCGCCCGCCTCGGCGGGCAGCGCGGCGACAGCCTTGTCGTAGTGCTTCAGGGCCTCCTCGGCGTTGCCGCTCTTCATGAGCGCGTTGCCCTGCTCGACCTCGCCGTTGCGGCTGCGCAGCGGCTCGAAGCCGAACAGCAGCGGGCAGAGCGCCAGCAGGCACGCCGTGAACGACGCGCGCGTCACGAGGCCGCCTCCGCCGCGCTCCGCTTCGTCGAACCGTTCGCGCGGGCCGCGCGCCGGCGCCGCTCGCTCATGCACGCCTCACCCACGAGCAGCAGGAAGGCTGGCAGGAGCAGCAACTCGAAGACCTCGTCGTACTGTTTCACGACGCGCGCCTCGTTCTCCGAGCGCTTGAGCCCGGAGAGCGCGTGCGCGATCTCGTCGACGCCGAAACGCTTGGGGTCAGCGTGAAAGTACTCCCCGCCCGTCTTCTGCGCCATCTGCACGAGCATCTCTTCGGCGAGCCTCGACGTGACGTACTTGCCGTCTGCGTCCTTGACGTAGCCCGTGACCTGGCCCGTCTCGTCGTACTCGGGGATGAGCTCGCCCGAGCGCGATCCGATGCCGACGGTGAACACCTTGACGCCCAGCTTCGACGCCTCGTCGGCCATGGCGAGCGGCTCGCTGTCGGTGTCCTCGCCGTCGGTGAGGAGCAAGATGACCTGCGCGCGAGAGGGCCCGCCGTGCGCGCGCAGGCGCGTCAGAAGATCCAGCGCGGCGTGCATGGCCTGCCCGATGGCCGTGCCGCCCACGGGCATGTCCCACGGGTAGAGGTCGCGCCAGAAGAGCTTCACGGCGGCGTAGTCGGTCGTGGGCGGGTAGGACAGCGTCTCGCCCGCGAAGGCCACGAGGCCGATGCGATCTCCCGCGAGGCCGTCCATGAGCTGCTCCAGCTCGCGCTTGGCGCGCTCGAGACGCGACGGATAGACGTCCTTCGCGAGCATCGACCGCGAGAAGTCCAGCGCGACGACCATGTCGAGCCCGGCCTCCTTCGTGAGGCGGGCGCGACCGCCCGCCTGCGGCCGCCCGAGCGCCACGGCCAGGAGGCCGAGCGCGAGCACGACGAGCGCCGCCCGCGCGCGCTTGCGCGGCAGCGACACGTCGCCAGCCATCTTCGCGATGAGGAGCGCGTCGCCCAGCCGCGCGAGCAGGCGCCGCCGCGCCGCGAAGGCCAGCGCGTAGGCGAGCACGGCCGCCGGCACGACCGCGAGCAGCCACAGGGTGTGCGGATTCGCGAATCTCATCAGGGGAGCCTCCGCAGGCGCGTCAGGCGCAACGCGAGCTCGGCGACGAGCAGCGCGAAGGCCACGAAGAGGAAGCGCCGGTAGAGCTCGGCGTAGAGCACGCCGCGATCGTGGAGGCGCGACTTCTCGAGGTCCTCGAGGATCTTCTGGAAGCGCTCCTTGAGGGCGAGCGTGTCGGTCGCGAGGTAGGGCGTTCCGCCCGTCATCGAGGCGATCTGCTCGAGCAGCTTCGGGTTCACGGGGTGGCGCTGCGGCAAGCCGGGCGCGCCCGCGGCGGCCGCCGCCTCGGGGTCGTTGTCGCCGGCCAGGATCGTGTACACCTTGACCTTCATCGTCTGCGCGAAGCGCGCGGCCTGCTCGGGCGAGATGTTGCCGGCGTTGTTCTCGCCGTCGGTGAGCACGATGATGACCTTTGAGCGCGCGTCCGAATGGCGCAGGCGGTTGAGCGCGACGCCGATGCCGTTGCCGATGGCCGTGCCGTGCCCGTCGACGATGCCGAGGCGCAGCTCGGCGAGCATGCGCAGGAAGGTGCCGTGATCGAGCGTGAGCGGCACGTGTGTGTAGGCCTCGCGGCCGAAGACGACGAGGCCGATGCGATCGGACGGGCGGCGGCGAACGAAGTCCTCGATGACGAGCTTGGCGGCGTCGAGGCGGTTCGGCTGCAGGTCGGTCTCCTCCATCGAGCCCGAGACGTCGAGCGCGATGACGATGTCGATGCCCTCGACCTCGAGGTCGTCGGCGACGCGCGTCGTCTGCGGGCGCGCGAGCGCGACGCCGACGAGCACGACCGAGGCGAGGCGCAGCACGAGCGGCAGGTCGGCGAGTCGCGCCACGAAGCCGCGCCGCTGCGCGCCGAGCTCGCCCGCGCGCGAGTAGGCCAGCGCGGCGCGGCGGCCGGGCCCCCGCGCGAGCCCGGCCCACAGCACGAGCGCGACGGCGATGGGCACGAGCGCGAGCGCGCCCGGGTGCGCGAAGCGAAACCCTTCGACGTTGCGCAGGAGCACGAGGTAGGCGGCCGCGAGGGGGCCAAAGACAGCCGCGACGAGCGCGTAAGGAATCGGCGCGCGCTGGGGCGCGGCGGGCGAGGCCTCGCCCGTGGACCGCGCGTCAGCCACGGGCCGCCTCCGCTGGGCCCGCGCCGGCCGCGGGCGCGTCAGGCGGGGCTCCGTCGGAGGGCGCGCCGGCAACGGGCGGCTCCGCGCGCGGGCGCGTAGACGTGACGATGCGCAGCGCCGTCTCGAGCGAGCCGCGCGCCTCTGTGGCCGAGGGAGAGATCTTGGCGAACTTCACGAGGTCGCAGGCGGCGAGCCAGCCCTGGATCTCGCCTCCGAAGATACCCAGCTCGCGGCCCGCGCTCCGGCGCAGCTCGTCGACGAGCTCGTCGGTCGTGAGCTCGAGCGAATCGAACCCGAAGCGCGCGCCCAGGTACTCGCGGATGACCTCCGAGACAGCGAAGTAGAAGGGCCGGTTGTCGGCGTTCTCGAGGAACCCGTACTGGCCGAGCCGATCGAGCTTCTCGAGCGCGATCTCGTGGGCCGGCCGCGCCGGCGGCCCGGGGCGCACGACGACGCGCGCGCGCAGGCGCCGCACGACCAGCCAGGTCACGAGCGCGCCCAGCGCCGCCGCGAGGAGGCCCGCGCCGCCGTAGATGAGGATGCGGTTCTCCTCGAGCACGGCGACCGGGCCCGTGGCGTCCTTGAGCGCCGGCTCCGGCTCGTTCGCGATGACGCTCGTGATCTTTACGGGCAGGGCGGACGTGCGCGCGGTGCGCACGTCGCCGCTCTTGCCGAGGTAGGTCACCTCGACGGCCGGGACTTCCTTCTCGCCAGGCTCGTAGGCCGCGATCGTGATCGTGAACTCGTGGCGCAGGCGGCCGTCGCCCAGATCCTGCTCGCTGTCCTTGTGGTCGAGCACCGAGAATGCGCCGAGGTCGAGCGCGCTCGGCAGGTTCACGGGCGCGTTGCGTCGCGAGATCGCCGTCACGACGAGCGTGATGGCGTCGCCAACGTGCACCTTGTCCGGCGCCTGTAGGCGCGCTGCCACCGTGGGCGCGTCGCGATCGACGGCACCCGCGTCAGCCGCGTCGACGACGGCCGCCCGCGCGCGCGCCGGCGCGCCCGTGACGACGAGGACGAGCCCGGCGGCGAGCGCCGCCCGCAGGAGGCGCCGCGTCAATGTCGCAGCCTCCGCGCGCGCGCCTCGAAGAACGACGTGAGCGCCGGCAGGTACGGCTTGTCGGTGCTGA
>DASZFV010000189.1:0-22586 GCA_035939455.1 Polyangia bacterium | reverse complement strand
GGCCGCGACACCGTGGCGGGTCGCATCACGCCCGTGGTCGTCGGTCACGAGACGCACGTGTACGTCACCGAGACCGAGGCCAAGACCCTCGACACGGCGCAGACGTACTTCACGTTCGGCTGGCCCTTCGTGATCCTCGGCGTGCTGCTGGCCGCCGCGTCACGCGAACGGCGCCCTTCGTTCGTCCCGATGGAGAGCGACAGCCCGTGGACCGAGCGGCGCTGAACGCGGCGGCGGCAATTCGGGACAAACAAATCGGGAAAATAACGCCTGGATGGCCTCGCGGCCTCGGAGGATTGCGGGCTCGGCCGGACCCATGATACCGTAACTGTTCCTTAAGCTATGGGAACTCTTGGCGTAGCGGCCGTGGCTACCGGAGGGCGGGCGGGTGCCATCGCCGCGGCGTCGGCCCTCATCGTCGGGCTCACCGGATGCGGCGGCCACACGCAGGCAACCCCGCACGCGGACGCCAGCGCCGACGGTCGCTTCGACGCGCCTGACGCGGCGGCCGAGAGCCGCGACGCCCCGGTCGATGCGCCGTTGCCCGACGTCGCGTGCCGGGGGGACGCGGCGGTCAAGAGGGCCGCCGGACAGACCTGCGACTGCGCGTCCGACTGCGCGAGTGGCTTCTGCGTCGACGGCGTCTGCTGCACGACGGCCTGCACGGAGGCGTGCAAGACCTGCGCGGCGGCCGGTTCGGCGGGAACGTGCACCTTCGTCGTCGCGGGCGCCATGCCGCGCAACGACACGGCCTGCGTGGCCGCCGCGGCGTCGACCTGCGGCTTCGACGGCACGTGCGACGGCGCGGGCGGTTGCCGCCGCCACGTCGCCGGCACGATCTGCCACGCCGGAACGTGCGACGGCGCGGCGGTCATCGGCGCCCTGGCCTGCGACGGCCTCGGGCGCTGCAAGGCCGGACCGACGACGATCTGCGCTCCCTATTCGTGCGACATGACGAAGGGGGCCTGCTACGAGTCGTGCACCCAGTCCAGCCAGTGCACGAGCGACCAACAGTGCGTGAGCGCGAGCTGCGGCGAAAAGATGAAGGGCGCGAACTGCGCAAAGAACGCCGACTGCGCGTCAGGCTTCTGCGCCGACGGCGTGTGCTGCAACGTCGCCTGCCAGGGCGGTTGCGTGTCGTGCGCCCTCACGGATCGCAAGGGGACCTGCTGGCCCATCGACGGAGGCGTGGCGGACCCGCGCGGCATCTGCGTGGACCAGGGCGCGTCGACCTGCGGCGCCACGGGCAAGTGCGACGGCTTCGGCGGCTGCGAGACCTACGCGCCCGAGACCGTCTGCATCGCGCCGTCCTGCACGGGCACCCGGCGCAACACGCCCGGCACGTGCGACGGGCGGGGCACCTGTCGGCCGCAGGGCGTGCAGAGCTGCTCGCCCTTCCTGTGCACGGCCGGCGCGTGTACGCAGTCCTGCGCCGCGGACGCGGACTGCGAGAGCGGTCACGCCTGCGTGGCCGGTCAGTGCGGCAAGAAGAACCTGGGCCAGCCGTGCGCGGCCGACGGCGAGTGCGTCTCGGCCACGTGCGTCGAGGGTGTCTGCTGCGACGGCGCCTGCGCGGGCGGCTGCCGGAGCTGCGCGCTCCTGTCGACGATGGGACACTGTACGCCGCTCGCCGTGGGAGCGGTCGATTCGAAGGGCGTGTGCACGGACCAAGGCGCGACGACGTGCGGCACGAACGGCCGCTGCGACGGCATCGGCGGGTGCCAAAAGTACAAGGATGGGACGGTGTGCGCGCCCGAGAGCTGCTCGGGCAACGTCTACACGCCGCCGTCGACGTGCACGGCGACGGGCCAGTGCGCGCCTCCCGACTCGTTGCCCTGCGCCCCCTACATTTGCAACGGCAACACCTGCTTCAACGGCTGCGCGATCGACGGCGACTGCGTCGCGCCCAACGTGTGCAACGGGAGCTCGTGCGGCAAGAAGATGCGCGGCGCCTCCTGCTCCACCGCGAGCGAGTGTCAGTCGACCTTCTGCGCGCAGGGCGTCTGCTGCGACACGGCCTGCAATGGCGCGTGCACCTCCTGCGCGCTCACGGGTGCCCTCGGCACGTGCACGAACGTCGCGAACGACGCGCGCGATCCCGCCAACATCTGCGTCGATACCGGCGCCGCGAGCTGCGGCACGAACGGCAAGTGCCAGGCCGGCGCGTGCCAGAGATACCCGCAGGGCACCGCCTGCAAGGGCTCGACGTGCGCCGTCGGCACGACGACCTTTACGCCCGGCTCGTCCTGCGACGGCCAGGGCGCGTGCGTGACGCCGGCCGCGAGCTCGTGCTTCCCGTTCCAGTGCGGCGTCGGCGTGTGCAAGGGCGGCTGCACGAGCGACCTCGACTGCGCCGCGCCCGCCGTGTGCGCGAATGGCTCATGCGGCCTCAAGGGCATCGGCAAGACGTGCGCCGACGCGACCGAGTGCCTGTCGGGCTTCTGCGCCCAGGGCGCCTGCTGCGACGAGGCCTGCACTGGCACCTGTCGATCGTGCGTGCTCTCCGGCTCTCTCGGCCACTGCTCGAACATCACGGCGGGCGGCGCGGACCCGCGCAGCCGCTGCGTCGACCAAGGCGCCGCGAGCTGCGGCACCGACGGTGCCTGCGACGGCGCCGGCGCCTGCCGCGTCTACGCCGCGGGCACGGCCTGCGAGGCCGCCGCCTGCCCGGCGAGCTCTTCGACGCTCACGCAGGTCCGCTCCTGCGACGGCGCCCGCACCTGCAAGCCGGCGACGACGCTGTCGTGCGCACCCTACCTTTGCAACGGCATCTCGGCGTGCAAGGCCGCGTGCACGGTGGACTCCGACTGCCTCTCGCCCGACATCTGTGATCCTCAGACGAACCTATGCGGCAACAAGCGGCGGCTCGGCCAGAGCTGCACGACGACGACCGACTGCCTGACGGGCAACTTCTGCGTCGACGGCGTGTGCTGCGCGTCGTCGTCGTGCGGGCTGTGCCAGACCTGCGCGACGGGCGCCTGCGCGAACGTCGGCGCGGGCGTGCCCGAGCCGCACGCCGGCTGCGCCGCGAGCCCGCCGTGCGGCAACACGGGCAACTGCAACGGCGCCGGCGCCTGCCAGCAGGCCGGCGTCGGCGTGGCTTGCGGGGTGGCCTCGTGCACGGTGTCGACGTTCACGCCCGTCTCCCATTGCACGGGCGCGGGGAGCTGCGCCACGCCGGTCTCGTCGAGCTGCTCGCCCTACGTCTGCGGCGGCAATGCTTGCAAGACCGTGTGCGCGACCGACGCCGACTGCGTCGCGCCGTTCACGTGCCAGGGCACGGGCGCGAACCGCAGCTGCGCGCTCAAGGCCAACGGGCTCGCCTGCGCGACGGGCACCCAGTGCATCAGCGGCAACTGCGTCGACAGCACCTGCTGCGGCTCGGTGAGCTGCCCGGCTTGCCAAGCCTGCAACCTCTCTGGCACGGGGGCGTGCGCGCCCCTCGCGGCGGGCACGGCGGCGCCTGCATCGTTCTGCACCGACCAGGGGGCCACCACCTGCGGCACGAACGGCAAGTGCGACGGGGCCGGCAGCTGCCAGAAGTACGCCGACGGCACCGGCTGCGCGAGCGCGAGCTGTCCCGCCGGAACGGCGACGCTCAAGGTCGCGGGCACGTGCAGCGGCGGCGCCTGCTCCGTCTCGACGCTGTCGTGCGCGCCCTACTTCTGCAACGGCGCCTCCGCCTGCCAGTCGACCTGCAGCGCCGATACGGACTGCGCCACGGGCTTTTACTGCACGGGCTCGGGCGGCTCGTGCCAGCAGAAGATCACCGCCGGAGCGAGCTGCGCGGCCGGCAATCAATGCCAGACCGGCCACTGCGTCGACGGCGTCTGTTGCGGCAGCGCCGCGTGCGGCTCCTGCAACGCATGCAACGTCGCCGGCAGCGCCGGCATGTGCGCGCCCGTCGGGGCCGGCACGGTGGATCCGAAAGGCACGTGCGTTGACAACCTTGCGCCGAGTTGCGGCACGAACGGCAAGTGCGACGGCATTGGCGGCTGCCAAAAGTATCCCGACGGCACGACGTGCGCGACGCCGACCTGCCCCACGGGCGCCGCGACCCTCAAGCAAATGGGCATGTGCAGCGCGGGGACGTGCGTCGTCCCGACGCAATCGTGCGCACCCTACTTCTGCAACGGCCTCGCCGCCTGCCAGACGACATGCAACGTAGACGGCGACTGCGCCGCGGGCTTTTACTGCACGGGAACCGGCGGCACGTGCGTCGCGAAGGGAAACCCGGGTAACGCCTGCACGGCCGACAACCAGTGCGGCACGAGCCACTGCGTCGACAGCGTTTGTTGCATGAGCGCGAGCTGCTCTTCTTCTTGTATGGCTTGCAACGTGAGCGGCGGCGCGGGCACGTGCACGCCTTTGCCCGCCGGCACCGTCGATCCCAAGCATGTCTGCACCGACAACGGAGGGCCTGCCTGCTCGACGAACGGCAAGTGTGACGGTACTGGCCTCTGCCAAGCGTACCCCAATGGCACGCCCTGCGGCGCGCCGCAGTCCTGCCCGAGCGGGTCGTCCACGCTCTCGCTCGGCGGCATGTGCGGCTCCGGCACTTGCGGCCAGCCGACACAAAGTTGCGCTCCTTACATGTGCAACGGCGCGACGGCCTGCCGCACGACGTGCGCCGGCGACGGCGACTGTTCGAGCGGCAACTACTGCATGCTCCTCCCCGTGGGGTCGTGCACGGGCAAGCTCGATCTTGGCGCGGTCTGCGCCGCCGGCAACCAATGCAAGACCGGCAACTGCGTCGACGGCGTCTGCTGTGGCAGCACGTCCTGCGGCTCGTGCCACGCGTGCAACGTCGCCGGCAACCCCGGCGCGTGCACGCCGGTCGCCGACGGGATCGGCTGCTCGCCTGCCTCTTGTCCCGCGGGCGGCTCGACGCTCACCTTGGGCGGTCATTGCACTGCGGGCGCGTGCGGCACGACGACGCAGAACTGCGCGCCCTACGAGTGCGACGGCGCCTCCTCGTGCCTCGCGACGTGCGCCGGCGACGGCGACTGCACTGCGGGCAACTACTGCGCGAGCGGCATGTGCACGGCGCAGCTCGCCGTCGGTTCGGCATGCACGGCCTCCGACCAGTGCGCGAACAACAAGACCTGCGTCGACGGCTTCTGCTGTGCCGTCGCGAGCTGCGTCGACAGCTGTCACAGCTGCGGCGTCGCGATGCACGAGGGCGCGTGCTGGCCCAAGGCCCAAGGCGCCGCCTCGAACGGCCTGTGCGCGGTCACGCTCACCTCGTCGTGCGGCACCGACGGCAAGTGCGACGGCAGCGGCGGCTGCGAGACGTGGGACGCGACGACGGTGTGCGCCAACCAGACCTGCGACACGACGACGAACAATCTGACGTCCCCGGGGAAGTGCGACGGCGCCGGGACCTGCGTCGCCGGTACGGTCTCGAGCTGCGGCGCCTATGCCTGCACGCCCGACCAAACGGCCTGCAACACGACTTGTGCAACCGCCGCCGACTGCTCCACGGGCAACAGCTGCACCGTGCCCCCCACGTGCGCGCCTTGACGCGCGACCCAAGACCGAGCGACGTTCACATCCCGGGCACGACTTCGCGCAGCCGCCCGACCAAGTCGTCAATGCGATCCGCGTGCAGCTTCGCGGCGGCGCGGCCCACGCAGAGGCGCGCGCTCACCTCGAGGATCGTCTCGACCTCGCGCAGGCGGTGCTGGCGCAGCGTCTCGCCCGAGGACACGAGATCGACGATGCGATCGGCGAGGCCCACGAGGGGCGCGATCTCGATCGATCCGTAGAGCTTGATGATCTCGGCGACGGTGCCGCGCGCCTGCAGGTGGCGGCGCGTGATCTCGGCGAACTTCGTGGCATAGCGCAGGTGGAGGTGAGCGTTCTCGTCGACGGGTCGGTCCTCGGGCTCGGCGACGACCATGCGACAACGCCCGATCCCGAGATCGAGCGGCTCGTAGAGGTCGCGATCCTGCTCCTCGAGGACGTCGCGGCCCGCGACGCCGAGGTCGGCCGCGCCGTACTCGACGTAGGACGGCACGTCGGTGTCGCGCACGATGAGCACGCGCAGCCCGTGCTCCTCGATGGGGATGATGAGCCGCCGGCCCGCGCGCGTCTTCTCGACGGCGCCGAGGTCGAAGCCGGCGCGCTTGAACAGCGGCAGCGTCTCCTCGAGGATGCGCCCGCGCGGCAACGCGAGGGTCAGGAGACGCTCGCTCGATGCTCCTCTCCGCTTCACTCTAAACGCCTCCCTTGGCCCGCCGCACGTCGGCGCCCAGCGCCCGCAGCTTGCGGTCCAGCCTGTCATACCCGCGGTCGAGGTGATAGATGCGCAGGATCTCCGTACGACCCTCGGCGATGAGGCCCGCGAGCACGAGCGACGCCGACGCGCGCAGGTCCGTCGCCATGACGGTCGTGCCCGCGAGCTTCGTGGGGCCGCGCACGATGGCCGTGCGCCCCTCGACGACGATGTCGGCGCCCATGCGCTGCAGCTCGGGGACGTGCATGTAGCGGTTCTCGAAGATCGTCTCCGAGAGCACGGACTGTCCGCGCGCGCGCGTCATGAGCACCATGAACTGCGCCTGCATGTCCGTGGGGAACCCCGGGAACGGCTGCGTGGAGATGTCGGTGGGCTTGAAGTCGGCCTTGCCGCGCACGCGGATGCCGTCGCCGTCGGCCGCGACCTCGGCGCCCGCGGCGCGCAGCTTGGCGATGATGGCGTCGAGGTGCTCGGGCAGGCAGTCGCGCAGGAGGACGTTGCCGCGCGTGACGGCGCCCGCGACGAGCAAGGTGCCCGCCTCGATGCGGTCGGGGATCACGCTGTGCTCGACGGGCCCGAGCTCGTCGACGCCGTCGATCGTGATGAGCGACGTCCCCGCGCCGCGGATCTTGGCGCCCATCTTGTTGAGCACGCGCGCCAGCTCCTCCACCTCGGGCTCGCGCGCGGCGTTCTCGAGCGCCGTGCGGCCCTTGGCGAGCGAGGCCGCCATCATGAGGTTCTCGGTGCCCGTTACGGTGACGACGTCGAAGACGATCGTCGCGCCGCGCAGCCGCCGCGCGCGCGCGTTGACGTAGCCGTGCTCGAGCTCGATGCGCGCGCCCATGGCCGCGAGGCCCTTGAGGTGCTGGTCGATGGGGCGCGCGCCGATCGCGCAGCCGCCCGGCAGCGACACGCGCGCGCGGCCGTGGCGCGCCACGAGCGGACCGAGCACGAGCACGGAGGCGCGCATGGTCTTGACGAGCTCGTACGGCGCCTCGTGCTCGTTGATCGCCGACGTGTCGACGTAGGCCGTGCCGGCCGGCTTCTCCTCGTAGGTCGCGCCGAGGCGCCGCAGCAACCGGCCCATCGTGCGCACGTCGCCCAGCGCCGGCACGTTCTTGTAGATCGAGCGGCCCGACGCCAGCAGCGACGAGGCGAGGATGGGCAGCGCGGCGTTCTTCGACCCCGAGACGCGCACCTCACCCTCGAGGCGCGCGCCACCGCGGATGACGATCTTCTGCAAGCGAATCCGCCCGCTTAGGCGGCGGCCGGCGGGGGCGCCCCGGCGTCGGCCCCCGCGGCGGGCGCCGCCTTGCCAGCGTGCTCGTCGCAGAGCCCGCCGTGCGTGCGCGGTTTGCGGCAGCCTTCCTTGCTGCAGACCTTGTAACGGTGTCCGGCCCCGACTGCGCCGCGACGCCAGCCCATGTAGTGCTTGCGGCAGAGCCCCTTGGCGCGAACGGGCTGCGCGCACTTCTCGACGCTGCAGCGGTCGCCCTCGGGAGCGGCGGGCGTCGCCTTCGAGCGCGCCGTCACGTCGCCCCGGGGCGCCTTGGCCTTGGCCGCCTTCGGCGCGGCGGACGCGGGAGCGGCGGCCTCCGCCGCGGCGGGTTTCTTGGCGGCTGTCTTGTCGGGTTTCTTCTCGGCCATGGCAGCCCGGGAGAATAGGCGGTCGCTCCTCAGAGTCAAGACGCCTGCTTCGAGCCTCCGCCGGCCAAGAAAATACCGATCCAAACCGGATGCGGGAATTCTCACAATGTTCTATCGTTCGCTTCCAAAGAAACTAACGCACGGCAACCAACCGACCAGGAGCTTACATGCGCCGCCAGCTTCGCCTTTCCCTCCTTCTCTCGACGGCTCTCATTGTCCCCATGGCTTGCAGCAGCTCGACGAGCCCGGGTCCCGACGGCGGCAAGGCCGGTAAAGACGGCGCGGCGGGAACGGGCGGCGGCGGCACGGGCGGCGGCGGCACGGCCGGCGGCGGCACGGGCGGCGCCGACGCGGCCGCGGGCACGGCGGGCACGACGGACGGCCCGGTGGACGTTCCCCAGGACGGCGGTGACGGTGGCCTCACGGGACCGGCGTTGCGTGGTCAGTACCTCGTCAACAGCGTGCTCGGCTGCCCAGGCTGCCACACGCCGCAAAAGGTGGGCGGCGGCGGACTGGACCTGACCAAGTTCCTCTCGGGCGTCGAGTGCTTCGCGAAGGACACCTCGGGCGGCTGCTTGAACAGCGCCAACCTCACGAACGACGCGACCGGCCTCAAGAACCTCAGCGACCAGCAGATCAAAGACGCCCTCACGATGGGCGTTTTCCCGGGCGCGTCCGACGCGGGCACGCAGTACCTGTTCGCGAACATGCCCTACTACCAGTTCGCCAATCTGAGCAGCGACGACGCCACCGCGATCGTCGCCTACCTGCGCACGATCACCGCGGTCGCGCATATGGCACCCGCCAACGGGGGCACGTTCGCGACGCGACCCACGTCGGCGCAGTGGTCGCCGGTCACGCTGGCGGCGCTTCCCTCCCCGGCCTCGGCCGCGACGGACGGCGGCGGCGACGCTGGGACGGACGCGACCGCGGCCGAGGCGGGCACGGACGGCGGCACGAGCGCCAGCGTGAGCAACGGCAAGTACCTCGCGGCGCTCGTCTGCTCGACCTGCCACACGGTCAACACGTCGGCCACTGCGCCGCTCCAACTCGACGCGACCAAGGCCTACCAGGGCGGCAAGGTGTTCACGACGACGGTCACGGTCGCAGCCGACGGCGGGACCGACGGCGGTGACGCTGGCGCGGCCGACGGCGGGGTCGACGGCGCGACCGACGGCGGCGACGCCGGCGCGACGATGACGATCTCCAAGCAGATCATGAGCGCCAACCTCACGCCCGACATGACGGGTCTCAAAGATTGGACGCCGGCGGAGATCGTGACGGCCATCAAGAAGGCGACGGACGAGGCGGGGCGGACGATCTGCTCGCCCATGCGTTCCCTCCCGAACATCACCGATCAGGACGCCCTCGACATCGCGAACTACCTAAAGGCCATCCCCGCCGTCGCGAACGCCATCACCGAGACCTGCGAGTAGCTTGCGCGAGCTGACACCGGCCTGGGCGTCGAGCGTCCAGGCCGGCGTCTAAGCCCTGCCGCGGCCGATGCGCGCGACGGCTTCCTCGACGTTCTCGCGCAGGCCGAAGGCCGAGAGGCGAAAGTAGCCCTCGCCGCAGCTGCCGAAGCCCGAACCGGGTGTGCCGACGACGTGGCACTCGCCGAGGAGCTTGTCGAAGAACTGCCAGGACGTCAGGCCATCCGGTACCTTCAGCCAGATGTAAGGAGCGTTGACGCCGCCGTAGACGGCGTAGCCGGCCTTCTTGAGGCCCTCGCGGATGATTTTGGCGTTCTGCATGTAGTAGGCGATGTTGGCGTCGACGGCGGCCTTGCCGGGCGTGGAGAAGACCGCGGCGGCGGCGCGCTGGATGGGGTAGCTCACGCCGTTGAACTTCGTCGTCTGGCGGCGAGTCCACAGAGCGTGCAGCGCGACCTTCTCGCCCTTGTCGTTGCGCGCCGTGAGCTCCTTCGGGACGACCGTCGTCGCGCAGCGCGTGCCCGTGAAGCCGGCCGTCTTCGAGAAGCTGCGAAACTCGATGGCGCACGCGCGCGCGCCGGGCAGCTCGTAGATGCTGCGCACCTGCCCCGGCTCGCGGATGAAGGCCTCGTAGGCGGCGTCGAAGAGGATCACGGCCTCGCGCTCGCGCGCGTACGCGACCCAGCGCTCGAGGGCGGCGCGCGACATGACGGCCCCGGTTGGATTGTTGGGTGAGCACAGGTAAATCAGGTCGACGGGCTCCTTTGGCAGCGCGGGCTCGAAGCCGTTCTCCGCCGTGCACGGCAAATAGACGAGACCCGGGAAGCGCCCCGACGCGTCGGCGGCGCCCGTGCGGCCGCCCATGACGCTCGTGTCGACGTAGACCGGATAGACGGGATCGGTGACGGCCACGACGTTGTCGAGGCCGAAGATCTCCTGAATGTTGGCCGTGTCGCACTTCGAGCCGTCGGAGACGAAGACCTCGGCGGCGGAGACCTCGGCGCCCTGGCTCGCGTAGTGCGCCGCGACCGCCTCGAGCAGGAAGTCGTAACCCTGCTCGGGGCCGTAGCCCCGGAAGGTCTCGCGGCGGCCGAGCTCGTCGGCGCCCGCCTTCAGGGCTTCGACGATGGGCGGCGGCAGCGGCAGCACGACGTCGCCGATGCCGAGGCGGATGACCTTGGCGGCCGGGTTGGCATCGGAGAACGCGCGCACGCGCTTGCCGATCTCGGGGAACAGGTAGCCGGCCTGCAGCTTCTGGTAGCTGGAGTTGATCTTCGCCATCGCGCCCCGGAGGCTATAACATCGAAGGGTCATGACGAAAGCGCTGCGCGACGTCTTCGTCGTCGACGCCGTCCGAACGCCCATCGGCCGCCACGGTGGGGCGCTCGCCGAGGTGCGTCCCGATGATCTGGCGGCGCTCGTCATCCGCGAGCTCGTGCGGCGCACGGGCGTCGACCCGGCCGCCGTCGACGACGTGCTGCTCGGGTGCGCGAACCAGGCTGGCGAGGACAACCGCAACGTCGCGCGCATGAGCGCGCTGCTCGCGGGCCTGCCCGTGAGCGTCCCCGGGGGGACCGTCAACCGGCTGTGCGGCTCGGGCCTCATGGCCGTCGGCGACGGGGCGCGCGCCGTCGCCGTGGGAGACGCCGAGCTGCTCATCGCGGGCGGCGTCGAGTCCATGTCGCGCGCGCCGCTCGTGCTGGCGAAGGCGAGCGAGCCGTTCGCGCGCGGGAACGTCACGGCCTTCGACAGCACGCTCGGCTGGCGATTCGTCAACCCGCGCATGGAGGAGCTCTACGGCACGCACGCGCTCGGCGAGACGGCCGAGCTCGTCGCCGAAAAGCACGGCGTGTCGCGCGAGGATCAGGACGCCTTCGCGCTCGCGAGCCAGCGACGCTGGGCCGTGGCGCAGGCCGCCGGACGCTTCGCGGCCGAGCTCGTCGCCGTCGAGATCGCGCAGCGCAAGGGGCCGCCGCGACGGGTTGAGGTCGACGAGCACCCGCGCCCCGACACGACGGCCGCGCAGCTCGCGGCGCTCAAGCCGGCCTTTCGCAAGGAGCGCGGCACCGTGACCGCCGGCAACTCCTCGGGCATCAACGACGGCGCCGCAGCGCTCCTGCTCGCGTCCGAGGAGGGCCTGCGGCGCCTGGGACGCGCTCCGCTCGCGCGCGTCGTCGTCACTTCCGTGGCCGGCGTCGAGCCGAAGCACATGGGCATCGGGCCCATCCCCGCGACGCGGAAGGCGCTGGCGCGCGCGGGCCTGACGGTCGGGCAGATCGATCTCGTCGAGCTCAACGAGGCCTTCGCGGCGCAAGCTCTGCCGTGCGTGCGCGAGCTCGATCTCGATCCCGAGCGCGTCAACGTCAATGGCGGCGCCATCGCGCTCGGTCACCCGCTCGGCTGCTCGGGCGCGCGGCTCGTGACGACGCTCGTGCACGAGCTCGCGCGCCGGAGGGCGCGCCTCGGCCTCGCGACCATGTGCATCGGCGTCGGCCAGGGCATCTCGGCCCTCTTCGAGCGGGCGTGAGCATGAAGGGCCCTCGGCGCACCAAGCCGGCAACGAGCAAACCGGCTGCGGCGAAGCGCGCCGCGCGCGCGAAGGCGAAACCGACGTCGAGGACGCGGCGCGGGACCGGGGGCCCGTCGGCGAAGGCGCGGACGGCCGCCGTCGAGACGTCAAAGGCGAGCGACGAGCCGAGATCCCTCGACGCCGCCCTCGACTTCACGCTCGCGCTCGGCAGCGCGGCGCACGAGCTCAAGAACGGCCTCGGCCCGCTCGGCATGACGTTGCAGCTCGTCGAGCGAAAGCTGCTCGGGGGCGAGACGGTGCCGCCGCAAGATCTTTCGTTCGCGCGGGCGCAGGTGCGGCGGCTTTCGCACCTCGTCAACGACCTCCTCGACGTCACGCACCTCGACACCGATCAATTCCCCATGCGGCCGCGCGCCGCCGACCTCGCGGCCACCGTCTCCGAGGCTGTCGACGTGTTCCAGCGCGGCAACGTCCGCCAGATCGCGCGCGCCCTGCCCGCGGCGCCGTTGCCGGCGACGTTCGATCCGGATCGCATCATTCAGGTCCTCCTCAACCTGCTCGAGAACGCCGCGAAGTACGCGCCGCTGCCCGCACCGATCTCGGTGGCGGTGAGGCACGTCGCCGGTGGCGCGCGCGTCGAGGTGCGCGACGGCGGCCCCGGCCTCCCCGCCGAGGAGCAGGACCGCGTCTTCACGCGGTTCGCGCGCGCGCGCGCCGACGGCGACGGCACGCGCGGCCTCGGTCTCGGCCTCTATCTGAGCCGCGCCATCGTCGAGCGCCACGATGGCTGCATCGGCGTCGACAGCGTCCCCGGCCGAGGCGCGACGTTCTGGTTCGAGCTGCCGATCTCGACGCGCCGGACGGCCTGAGGGTCGTTCACGCCGACCGATCCACCGGCCCCGGCGGCGCGCCGTGATTCTGGACGACACCCCCGTTGGCCGTTATTCTGATCCTCCGCTTGGAGCTCGACGTTGGCACGCGATCCGAAAATCACGCCCATCACGCGGCACGAGCCGCGGACCTTCTATGCGACGCGCGTGACCCGCACGCAGGCTGGTGAGTCCTGGGACTTGTGGTCCGTCGAGGATGGCCGCCGCATCGGGTTCCTGTCCGTCGTCGACGACGGACACGTCGTTTACGCGCTCTCGACCGTCAAGCGCGGCACCTCGCACGAAGAGGTGGCCGACCTCGTCGAAGGTTTTTTCACGCCATCCTCGACGGATGCCCACAATCGGGAGATCATCATTTCGGACTATGACGAAGAGCCCGAAATGCTCGAGTCCGATATCCGGCAGGCGTAAGCCTTCAACGGAGAGCAAGGCGATCGCGCGTGGACGCAGCGGGGCTCCGCCCCGCGGAGTCGCGGGGGGGCACGGGGACCCTCCCGGGGTCCCCGGATAAATGTCGGGATTCCGCGGGTTCTTGCCCTACGACGAGGGCGCAGGCGATTCCTTCCACGGGCGCGCCGACGAGGTGGCGCGCGTCTTGCGGCTGCTCTCGGGCGAGGCGCGGGTCGTCGTGCTGGCCGGACCGAGCGGCATCGGCAAGACGTCGCTCCTGCGCGCGGGGGTCGCGCCCGCGCTCGGCCGGCGCGGCGCGCAGGTGGTCGCCGTGGGTGCCTACGAAGATCTCGACGGCGAGATCCTGCGCGCCGCGAGCCGACTCGGCGTGACGCCGCCCATACCCAACCAGAGCTCGGCCGACTACCTCGCGCGCATCGCGCGCGATTCGCAAAACGGGCTCGTGTTGATCTTCGATCACCTCGAAGAGGCGCTGTCCGACGAGGTTGGGCGCGGCGCCGACCTGGGCGCCTTGCTGGCGCGCGTCGTCGAGCAGGGCGGCAGCCGCCTGCGGCTCGTGCTGTCCGTCGACGACACGTCGTTCTCGCGGCTCGACCAGCTGCGCGACGCGGGCGCGGGCGCGGCGCTCGCGTCGAGCGCCTGGATGACACTGCCCGGGCTCTCGCAAGAACAGGTCTCGGACATCCTCGAGCGCACGGCCATCCAGTCGGGGACCTTCTTCGAGGACGGCCTGGCGGGTGCCGTGGCGGCCGACCTGTGCCGCGCGGGCCGCTGCCGGCCGCTCGACCTGCAGCTCGTGGCGCGCGCCATCGTCGATCTGCGCCTGCCGTCGGTGCGCAAGTACCAGCGCAGCGGCGGCGCCGCCGTGCTGCCCGCGCTGTTCTTCGAACGCGTCTGTGGCGAATCGGGCGGACGCGTCGCCCGCCGGGCGCTGCTCGCGGCGGCCGAGCGGCGCGAGGTCATGGCGGAGGATCTCGACGCGAGCACGGCCAAGGCACGTGAGGGCGCCGCCGAGGCGCTCGCGGCCCTCAAGGGGCGCGGCGTGCTGCGGGCGCGCGCGCGAGGGCGTCGCGAGGCCTACGCGCTGGCTCATCCCGGTCTGGCCGCCGTCGTCGAATCGTTCGCCATCGAGGATCGCGCCCGCGCGGCCGCGGCCCGCCGCGCGCTGCGCCGTCGTCTCACGGCGAACGACCGCCTGCGCCTGCCCGAGCTCTGGGCGGTGCACCGGCACCTCGGCTCGGCGCTCGCGCCTGACGAGCAGGTGACGTTCGTGCGCAGCCTGCGCCGCAGCGCCATAGTGGTCGGGCTGGGCGCCGCGCTCGCGATCGCCCTCCTCGTCGCGCTCGTCGGCAACATGCGACGCTCATACACGCTGGGCTTCGAGCCGCGCGAGGGCGGCGGCGCGGCGCGCGTCGTCGTGCGCCTCGGCCGCGAGGGCCTCTCGTTCCTGAGCTTCGTCCCCAACCATCCTGGCTTCGGCGCCGTCCTGGCCGACACGGGGTTCTCGGCGGCGGGCCTGGGCGCCGACACCGTCGCGCGCATCGGTGCGGGCAAGGCCTCGGGCACGCTCGACGTCGCGGGGTCAGACCTGCCGCGCGGGAACGCCATTCCCCGCTGGCTGCGCGAGGTGCTGAACGGCTTGCGCCCCGTCCCGCGCGGCGTCGCCAAGGCGCTCATGGGCGAGCCCGACGGCGTCACGGCGCTCAAGCAAGCCTTCAGTGATCCGCTCGCGCGGCGCGAGACGCTGGAGGCACTGGCCGTCATCGGCCGCGGGCGCGCGGGCGAGGACGAGATCCTCGCGGCCGCGCTCACGGACGCCGCGCCCGAGATCCGGCGGCGCGGCGTCGAGGTCGCGGCGTCGATCGACCGCCGCCAGGGCAACGGCGCCCACGGCGCCACGCTGCGCAGCGCGCTCGGCGACAAGTCGGTCGACGTGCGCGCCGCCGTGCTGCGCGAGACGACGACGCTGCCGCCGGCGGAGGCCGCGAGCATCCTCACGGTCGCGCTGCGCGATCCGGATCCGACCTTCCGCAAGGGCGCCGAGGAGGCCACGAAAGCGCTCGCCGAACGGGCGCCCGCCGCGGCGGCCGGCGCGCTCGAGCTCGTGCTCGAGAGCCCCGACGGGGGCGTGCGGCGCGCGGGGATGTCGCTCCTCGAGGCGATCGCCGCGCAAGACCCCGCCGCCTGCGCGGCGCCGCTCCGGCACGTCGTCGCCGACGAGAAGGCGCCCGAGGAGGCGCGCGTCGAGGCGCTCCTCATCCTGCGCCGCGCGGGCGCCCCGTCGCCCGAGCTGCGCCCGCTGCTCGAGAAGGCCGTGCGGCCAGAGGCGTCGCCACGCCTGCGGGCCGCGGCGCTGCCGCTCTACGCGCGCCTCGTAACGCCCGAGCAGGCGGAGGAGATCGCGCGCACCGAGATGAAAGGATCGCCCGCCGCGCGCGCCGCGGGCGCCGCCGTGTGGGGCACGGTCGCCATGAGCCGCCCCGACCTCGCGAGCAAGCCGCTGCGGGCGCTGCTCTACGATCCGGCCACGGAGACGCGCCTCGAGGCGGCGCGCTCGTTCGGCTACCTCAAGCGCGAGGGGCTCGAGCTCGTCGAGAAGGCGCTCAAGGACGGCAGCGCCGAGGTCGAGAAGGCCGCCATCGACTCGGCCGTCGTGCTCGCGCCCGTCAACGCTTACCAGGTGGCCGAGATGCTGGGCCACGCGCTCAAGAGCGTGCGCTCGAGCGTGCGCCGCAACATCATCGACGCGCTCGCGCGCATCGGCGAGACCAAGCCGGCCGCGGCCATGCCCCCGCTGGCGCGCGCGCTCAAGGATCCGGACGTCGGGCTGCGCGCCGCGGCCGCCAACGCCTTCTGCGCGCTGTCGGAGAAGAACGCCGCCGCCGCCTCGCCCTATCTCCGCCTCGCCGCGCGCGACGAGCGCGACGAGGTCCGCACGGCGGCCGCCGCTTGCCTCGGCGAGCTGTCCGAGGCCGATCCGAAGGGCGCGGCGCGCATGGCCGCCGAGCTCGGCGACGCCACCCAGGTGAACGTGCGCGTGGCCGCAGCCGAGGCCCTCGGTCGGCTGGGCGTCAAGGCCCGCGACCTCGCCGTGCCGGCCCTGCTCAAGCTCGTGGGCGATCCCGAGCGGGCCGTGCGCATGGCCGCCGAGCGATCGCTGGGCGCCATCGCCGAAAAAACCGGCGCGGCCGGCGCCGGCGCCGACCTGGGCGCCGACTTCTTCGTGGGCAAGCGCGGCGCCGACGCCGAGCGCGCGCTCAACGGCGCGCTCACGCAGGGCGACGCGCCCGAGCGCCGCGCCGTCGTGAACGCCGCCGCCAAGGCCGGCCTCGTCGCCGTGCTGCGCCAGGCGAGCGCCGACGGAGACGAGAGCGTGCGGCTCGACGCCGTGCGCGCCGCTGGCACGTTGGGGGGCCGCGCCCTCGAGGTCGTGCGCGGCGCCGTCGACGATCGCGCCAACGCCGTGCGCGCCGAGGCGACGCGCATCCTGGCCGCCATCTCGGGCGCGGGCGCGCGCGAGGTGTTGCCCATCTTCGAGTCGATGCTGCGGGGCGGCGACAAGGCGGCGCGCGAGGCGGCCGTCATCGGCGTCGGCGACCTGCAGGGCGCGGGCGAAGCGGGGGCGCGTTTGCTCGGCGAGGCGCTCAGCCAGCGCAGCGAGGCCCTGCGCACGGCGACCGCGCGCGCGCTCGGGCACCTCGCCGAGCGCGAGCCCGAATACGCCCAGCCTTATCTCGAGCAGGCCGTGCGCGACCCATCCTACGACGTGCGCAACGCCGCCATCCCGGGCCTGGCGCTCGCCTGGTCGCGCCGCCAACCTGCCGAGGAGCTCGGCCGCGCGCTCGTCGAGGCCGAGGCGGACAGCACGCGACGCCTCGTCGCGCTCGAGGCGCTCGTCATGAAGGCGCAGGGAAGCGCGGGCGGCAGCGGCGGCGGCAAGAGCACGGCCGCGATCGCGCCCGCCGAGCGCTCCGCCGCGCGCGAGACGCTCCAGCGCGCCGCCGAGACGGGTCCGCCGCTGGCGCGCCTCGCGGCGCAGATTGGCCGCGCCTTTCTCGAGGCGCAGCCGCCCGACCTGCACGCCTTCATCGAGCGCCTGCTCGGCAGCTGACGTCGCGGCGCCTGGCGCTGGCCGGCGCGCTACGGCACGACGCAGAACGGCTCGTGCAGCTCGCTACAGAAGTTCTCGCGCCCTTGTGCGTAGTGCGCGCGCGCGAAGGCGCTGAACGTCGCTTCGTCGAAGCACGACGCACGCAACGTCCAGGTCCACGCCGAGGCCGCCCACCGCACGTCCAGCGTGGGATCGGGCGCCAGGATGATGCGCCCTTTCGTGGGCGCGGTGCACGGGGTGCCACCCGCTACGTCGACGTCGGCGGGATCGAGCGGGTACGGAAGGCCGTCGATCATCGCCTGCGCGCGCGCGACCTCGGCGGGGCAGCCATCCGGACAGTTGTAGACGATGACGATGGCGCCGTGCTCGAGCGAGTGAACGAGGTGGCCCCACGGTACGGACGTGGGATAAGTCTTGTAGTCCGCCCAGATCATGTAGTGGTTCCCGGACGACGGCGGATTGGTTCCGTACTTCGGCGCGGGCAAGCAATCGACGTGCGTGGCGCCCTCGTCGGGGTGCTGCGCGATGGCGGCTGTGCATGCGCCCCCGTCGATCTCGACGACCTCGGCGTCGGCGCCGCCCGCGGTGCCTCCCGCGCCGCTCGCCCCATCGCCGCCCGAAGCATCGCCGGCGGCGCCCGTCTGCCCGCCCACGCCGGACGAGCCGGCGCCCGGCGAAGAACCGCACGCGAGGCCGGCCAGCGCCGCCGTCGCCGCCAATGCCCATGCGCGCGCGCGAAGGGTCCCCACGTCAGCGCCTCCGACTCGACATGGCGCGGTCGATCTCGCGCTGGCTCTCACGCTTCTTCGAGTCCTCTCGCTTGTCCCACTCCTGCTTGCCGTGGACGAGCGCGAGCTCGGCCTTGACGCGGCCCTTCTTCTCGTAGAGCGACAGCGGCACGAGCGTGTACCCCTTCTCGCGGATCTTGCCGGCGAGCCTGTCGATCTCGCGCCGGTGCAAGAGCAGCTTGCGCTTGCGCCGCGGCTCGTGGTTCCGGCCGTGCGCGAAGCCGTAGACGCTGATGTCGACCTGGTGCAGCCACGCCTCGTTCTTGTCGATGTCGGCGAAGGCGTCGACCATGGTCACCTTGCCGTCGCGGATGGACTTGACCTCCGACCCCGCGAGCACGATGCCCGCCTCGATCGTCTCGTCGATGTGGTAGACGTGGCGCGCCTTGCGGTTGCGCGCGAGCACCTTCGTCTCTTCCTGCTTGGCGGCGGGGGACTTGGCCACGGCCCCCCGACTATACCGCGCGCGCGAGGGCGAGCACGTGGACGTCGCGGGCCCCCGCGCCGAGCGGGCCGCGCGGCCGGGTGTTGCCCGGCGCGGCGCTTATTCCGGCGCGAAGATGCCGCGCCGCAGGTAGGTCGGTTTGTCGAACTCCGACTCCTCGACGCCCAGCTCGTCGGCGGGCCGGGACGCCATCTGCGAGGCCATGCGACGCTGAGGCGGCGCGCCGGCCGGCGCGGCGTTCGCGCCGCCCCCCGGGCTCGCGCCCTGGACGGGCGGTCTGATGATGGGCCGCTCCGCGGGCGTCCACTCGGCGGCCGTCGCGATGCCGAAGCCGCCCGGGGCCGTCGGTTGCTGGCTGCTGGCCACGGGGGGCGCCGGGATCTGCTCGACGTTGTCGTAGAACTCGTCGTAGCCGATGGCCTCGCCCTCGATCTGGCGGCCGGGAGCCACCGCGTAACCGCGCGGCGGCCCACCCCCACCCTGCTGCGCCCACGGCGGCGCGGCCACGGGCGCCTGCGCCTGCGCGTACATCGTCGGCTGCATCGGGAGCGCCATCTGGTTCTCGCGCCCACGCCCACCGCCGCCGCCCATGCGCCCCGCGCCGGGTCCGGGCTGGACCGCGTCGCGCGACTGGAAGCCCGTCGCGATGACGGTGATGCGGACCTCGTCGCCGGCGTGCGCGTCGATGACCGATCCGAAGATGATGTTGGCGTCGGGATCGGCCGCCTCGGCGATGAGGCTGCAGGCCTCGTTCATCTCGGCGAGCGTCAGGTCCGGCCCGCCCGTGATGTTGAGTAGGATGCCCGTCGCGCCGTTGATGGCGACGTCCTCGAGCAGCGGCGAGCTGATGGCCTGCTGCGCCGCCTCGACGGCGCGCTTGTCGCCCGAGCCGCGCCCCGTGCCCATGAGCGCGCGGCCCATACCCGTCATGATCGTCCGCACGTCGGCGAAGTCGACGTTGATGAGGCCGGGCGCGATCACGAGGTCGCTGATGCCGCGCACGGCGTTCAGGCAGACGTTGTCGACCATCGCGAAGGCTTCCTTGAGCGTCATCTTCATGCCGGCGATCGACACGAGGCGATCGTTCGGTATCACGATGAGCGCGTCGACGGCCTTGGCGAGCTCGCTGATGCCCGCGGCCGCCTTCTTCTTGCGCTGCGATCCCTCGAACGCGAACGGCTTCGTGACGACACCCACCGTCAGCGCGCCGAGATCGCGCGCGACCTGCGCGATGATGGGCGCGGCGCCCGTGCCCGTGCCGCCGCCCATGCCGGCCGTGACGAACACCATGTCGGCGCCCGCGAGCGCCTCGGCGACGCGCGACGCGTCCTCGAGCGCGGCGGCCTTGCCGACCTCCGGGTTGGCGCCCGCGCCGAGGCCTTTCGTGAGGTTGCGGCCGAGGTGAACCTTCGTGCCCGCCATGCTGGTCTCCAGCACCTGGCAGTCCGTGTTGGCCACGATGAAGTCCACGCCCTCGATCCCACCCTCGATCATGGTGTTGACTGAATTCCCGCCGCCGCCACCGACGCCGATGACCTTGATGGCGGGACGGCCTGGACTGGCACCTTCGTCGTCGAACTCAAGCATGTGGGGCTCCTCAACCTATCGATCCCATGCCTCGCAACGCGACGCCAATTTTTTGCCTACGATTTTTCGTTTGCGCCCGTCGCCCTCGTCAGTCAGATGTCGATGAGGCGCAAGTGGGCGACTCCGCTTTCCTTGATGTGTCTGAAGTCAGAGTCTCGCGTCAGGATCGGTAGGTCGTAGGCGAGGGCCGTGGCGGCAATGAGAAGGTCGAGAGTCTTCACGGCCACACCCCGGCGACCCAACAAATAGCCGAGGTCACCCGCCTCCTCCCACAATTGAGCAGGCTGCTCGACCGCATGGCATCCCTGCAAAAAGCGGAGCACTTTTGCCCGACCGGTCGACGAGAGTCCCCGTCGAAGCTCTGTTATCACGGGACCGCACAGCGTGGCTTCATCATCCTCGATCGCTTGATCGACGATATTCGCCAGCGGGTTCCTGTTCCGGAAGAAATCGACCCACGCCGAGCTGTCTATCAGGATCACCGGCGCGTCCGTTCCAAATTCAACTCGAAGCCGACCTGACCGCGGAGCTGCCGCAGGGCCGACCGAAGAGCGCGCCTCTCGAGCGCCGCGAGCCCTTCGAGCAACGTGGAAGTGATTCCTTTGCCGGTCAGGCGCTGCGCGTTCGCGAGCACGTCCGCCGGGAGGTTGACCGTCACCTTCTTGAGCTTACCCATCCCGTTAGTATAGAGATATGGTCGAATATGGTCATTAGATATGGCGACGACATTTGTGCCCCGAGGCGGCATGCCGTTCCGTGGATGACCCGCTACACTTCTGAGGATGACGACCGATCCATCTGACGAGCGCCCCGCGCCCCCCGAGGACTTCGCCGCGATGTTCGCGGCCGCCGAGAAGAGCGCGCCGCGCGCGCGGCGGTCGAAGTTCGCCGTCGGCGATCGCGTGCGCGGTAAGGTCGCGTCCATCGGCAACGAGGTGACGGTGCTCGAGCTTGAGGGTGGCGGCGAAGGCACGCTCGAGACGCTCGAGCTCCGCGACGACGCAGGCCAACTCACCGTCGCGGTCGGCGACGCCCTCGAGGCGCGCGTCGTCGGGCTCGGCGACAAGGCGGGGTTCGTTTGGCTCCGGCGCGGCGCGAGCCGCGGCGGAGATGCGCGCGCGGGCCTGGCCGAGGCCGCGGCGAGCGGCCTGCCCGTCGAGGGGCTCGTCACCGGCGTCAACAAGGGCGGCGTCGAGGTCACCGTGGGGGGCGTGCGCGCGTTCTGCCCCGTCTCGCAGCTGGAGCTGCGTCCCGTGGCCGACCCGGCCGTCTACGTCGGGCAGAAGCTGCTCTTCCGCATCACGCGCTTCGAGGACGACCGCCGCGGTCCGAACGTCGTGGTCTCGCGGCGGGCGCTGCTCGAGGACGAGATGCGCACGCGCGCCGTGGACACGCGCGCCAAGCTCGTCCCCGGCGCGGTGCTGTCGGGCACGGTGACGGCGCTCAAGGACTTCGGCGCCTTCGTCGACGTCGGCGGCATCGAGGGTCTGCTGCCGGCTTCGGAGATCGGGTTCCAGCGCGGCACGAAGCCCTCGGACGTCCTCGCCATCGGCCAGGCCGTCACCGTGCAGGTGATGCGCGTCGAGAAGCGCGACGATCCCAAGCGGCCCGAGCAGGTCTCGTTCTCGCTCAAGGCACTGGAGCGCGACCCGTGGGACGACGCCGCGGCGTCGCTGCGCGCAGGTGCCGTCGTCAAGGGTCAGGTGACGCGCGCCGAGCCCTTCGGGGCCTTCGTGCAGCTCGCCCCCGGCGTCGAGGGTCTCCTGCACGTCAGCGAGCTCGGCGGCGGCAAGCACCTCCGCCACGCCCGCGAGGCCGTCAAGCCGGGTGACGCGCTCGAGGTCACGATCCTCGCGATCGACAGCGAAAAGCGCCGCATCTCGCTCGGCCTCGGCGCCCGCGAGGACGTCGTCGACGACGAAGGCCGCAGCGTCGCCGTGCGCGTCTCCGGCGGGAGCGGCGGCATGGGCACGCTCGGCGACCTGCTGAAGGCGAAGCTGCTGAAGAGCCCGGACGAGCTTTAGAAGCCGATGCCCACGGTCAGCACGACGCCGTGGCTGTAGTGCTGGTTGCCCGTGCTGGTCGTCAGGCCCTGCGGCGACACCGTCGTCGAATACTCTCCGAACGAATTGATGAAGTAACCGACGTCGGCGCGCAGCTGCACCGACGAGAGGCGGCCGAGCAGAATCCCCGCCGTCGGCTGGAAGCTGAGGCCGCTGGCCCCGTTGCCGCCGAAGTCCATGTATGCCCAACGAACGACGCCGCCGAAGTAAGGAGTGAAGTCCTCGCGCAGGAGGGGGTAGTAGCCGCCGATGGCGGCAGAGAAGAGACTCTGACCGTTGCCGCCGCCGAGGTCGAGCGAGACGTCAGCCATCCAGGATCGCGCGTCGTAGAGCCAAAAGAGGCCTCCGCCCGGCAGCGCCTTGAACGAGCCGCCCGCCGTGTTGAAAGGCAGGAACGTCAACAAGTGCAGGCCGAAAACTTTGTTGGCCTGACGCCGGCCCAG
>DASZFV010000188.1:0-8476 GCA_035939455.1 Polyangia bacterium | reverse complement strand
GCCCTCGAGAAACTCGAGCGAGGCGCCGCCGCCCGTCGAGATGTGCGTGATCTTGTCGGCGACGCCGCTCTTGTGGATGGCCGCGACCGAGTCGCCGCCACCCACGACCGACAGCGCGCCGCGCGCTTCGGCGATCGCGCTGGCGACCGCGAACGTCCCGGCCGCGAAGGGCGGCGATTCGAACACGCCCATGGGTCCGTTCCACAGGATCGTCTTGGCGCGCGAGATGGCGTCGGCGAAGCCGCGCGCCGTCTCCGGGCCGATGTCGAGGGCCGCGAGGTCCTCCGGGATCTCCATGGCCTGCACGACGCGCCCCGACTCCGCCTTTATCCCGGCGGCGGCGACGGCGTCCCGCGGCAGCAGGACGTCGATGTTGGCCTCCTGGGCCTTCTTGAGGAAGGAGCGGGCGATGGCGAGCTTGTCCTCCTCGACGAGCGAGCGCCCGAGGTGGCCGCCCTTGGCCTTGAGGAAGGTGTTGGCCATCGCGCCGCCGATGAGGAGCTGGTTGACGCGGCCGAGCAGGTTCTCGAGCACGGCGATCTTGTCGGAGACCTTGGCGCCGCCGATGATCGCGATGAACGGTCGCTCGACGTCGCCCAGCAGCTTGCCGAGGAACTTCACCTCGCGCTCCATGAGGAATCCCATGCCCTTGGCCGACACGAACTTCGTGATGCCCACCGTCGATGCGTGGGCGCGGTGGGCCGTGCCGAAGGCGTCGTTGACGTAGACGTCGGCGTAGCTCGCGAGCGCCCGCGCGAACCCCTCTTCGTTGGCCTCCTCGGCCGGCGAGAAGCGCAGGTTCTCGAGCAGGGCGACGTCGCCCGCCTTGAGGTCGCCCACGACCTTGCGCGCGCCGTCGCCGACCGGCTCGTCGGTGAGGGCCACTTCGGCTCCGATGAGCTCGGCCAGGCGCGCCGCCACGGGCTCGAGCGAGTACTTCTTGTCCGGCTTGCCCTTGGGCCGGCCGAGGTGGGAGGCCAGCACGACCCGCGCGCCCTGCTCGATGGCGTACTTGATCGTGGGGAGGCTCTCCCGGATGCGGGTGTCGTCGGCGACGCCACCGGCAGGCGTCAGAGGAACGTTGAAGTCGACGCGGACGAACAGCCGTCGCCCCGCGATGTCGAGCTCGGAGATCGTCTTGATGGCCATGTCTTGCTCGCTCGGACGAAGAAAAGAAAGTCCACGGCGCAACAAAAAAACGCGCCCCGTGGGGCGCGCGGAAGAATGCTCGAACAGTGACCTAAAAGCTAGAAAAAATAGGGCTCTAATCTAGGCGAGCGTCTTCCTTGATATCTGACGTCACGAGGCTGATAAGCTCCGTCGCGAGCGCGACGATCTGCTTTGGCTCGTAGCCATTCTGGCGCATCTCTTTGTAGATCGACTTCGACAGGATCTTGAGCGCCTTGGCGTGGTTCGGAATTGCCGACGCGGGTGTCGGCGAGACGGAGGTCGGGGCGTTCGCGGCTCTCGACTTCAATTGGGTGACGACTTGAGGCATTTAAACCCTCCTCCCAGAAGGTCGCGCTCTCTCGTAGCACGCAATGTGCCAGGCAGGCAACAGGCTCAAGTGGCTGGATTCATTGATTAGTCGATTTGCCACCACCGCGAGCACGCGTATCGGGCTACGCACCCCCTCGAGGGCTCCCTTGCGACGATTCGCCCGCAACCCGTGGAGAAACCGTGACGCCGCTGTCACGCGGCCAGAACCAGCCGTTACCAAGGTGCGTAACGCGCTTTGCACCGGAGGACACCGGAGCACACCAGCTCGGGGAACTTCCCGGCAGCGCGCGTGTTCGCAGCGAGTAGAATCACGGCCAGATTCTAGCTCGTGGGGTTGACGTGAAGCACGAGAGGCCGGGACCGCAGCGGAAGCAGGGGCAAACAGGAATCGAGATCGCGCATCTCGTCTCCGGTGAGACCATTTCGGTTCGCCTGCTCTCGGCGAGCTCCGAGAGACGAGCGGCCCTCGCGGCCGGCCTGAGCGTGCTCGCGTTGACGGCGCTCGCGGCGGCCGCCACAGCCCTCGCGCTGTCGTTCGGAGGCCGCATTGTCCACGGCCCCGGCTTCGTCGCGCTGTGGTTGGCCGTCGGCTTCGCCGTGGCGACGCTGGCTGCAGTCAGGGCGAGCGCTCGGGCGCGCCGTTACCTCGTGGGCGCGGACATCGACGACGACGCGTTCGCCTCGCTGGCGCGGGCGCTCGTGTGTCGCTCCCGGCGGGGCTACGAGCTCTCGCTGGCGCCGGGCATGGGGATGAAGGGCGTCGTCGAGGGTGGCCCGGTGCCGCTCGACGTCGAGTCGCTCCTGCGCAATCAGGGCGGCGGCGCGTCGCTCGCCGTCCCTCTCGCCGCGGGAATGAGCGCCGAGCTCACGATGGGCGCGACGACGTTCGTCGTGCGCGCGCGACCCGAGCGCGAATGGGGCGCGCGGGAGCCACTGCCCCGTGGGTTTTGGCGGCCTTTCGCGCGCCGGGCGCTCCTGCCCATCGAGCTGGCGGCGGCCGTGGCTTTTCTTCGAGCGGTCCCCTCGGGGGCACCGCTCGGCGAGGCGGACATGAAGTCGGCCATCCCCGCCGACGCGACGCCATGGGAGGTCGAGAAGCTCCTTCGCCAGGAGGCGCAGGGGCAGGCCCGCACGCTACACGCGTGTTTCGATCCGTTACCGGTCACGTGCCAGCGCCCGGGTTATGTCGGGGTCGGTCTGTCCCTCTCGCGACAAGGTGAGATCAGGTCGAGCTGGATCGCGCGCTCGACGTATGGAAAGGAGTGCCCGGTCGAGGCCTGCATGTCGAACGTCATCTCGACGTGGTTCTTCGAGCCGCTGCCCGAGTCGATGCGCATCGTCCTGCCCGTGCAGGTGCTGCGTACCGACAAGCCACTGCCCCTGGCCGCCGCGCTCGGCACGACGCCGCGGCCCGCAATCCGGTACGGACGTCCGTGAGCGACTCCGAGGAACGCGCTCGCGCGATCGCTCTGCTCGAGGCGAACCACGCCTTTCCGACCGACTACGCTTTGTCCGTGATCGCGCGCAACGCCGCGGAGGTCGCGGAGCGCGTCCTGGCCGCCGCCTTCGCGGAGCTCAAGGAAGAGCGTCCTCCTGGCGCCCACGAGACGCTTCCGTCCTCGGGCGGCAAGTACGTGAGCCACCGCCTCACGATCCGCTGTGAGGACGCCGAGCACGTGCTGCGCGTCTACGCCCGCCTGCGCGCCATCGATGGCGTTCTGACCATCCTGTGAGCCAAATCGGACTAAGATGCCCGACCGCGGGTGCTTGAGACGATGGCTGCCAACAAGACGCCGACGACGCCGAGCCCGGCGACATCGAGACACTCCGAGGAGAAGCTGACCGACGAGACGCGCGTGCTCGTCTCCGTGGCGAAGCGGCAGTGGGAGCGCACGTTCGACGCGATCTCCGAGCCGCTCATGATCGTCGACGAGAGCTACGTCATCAAGCGCGCCAACCTGGCGCTCGCCGACGAGCTCGGCATCGCCATCCAGCGCGTCGTCGGCCAGAAGTGTCACGAGGTGCGTGCGGCGTCGCCCCACCGCTTCGTGGGCAGCGGCGCCGCGCCCTGCGCGGGCTGCCCCGTCGCGGAGGCGCAGCGCTGTGAAGTGGCCGCCGACGGCGAGGTGCGCACGACGCACGGGCGCACCTACACGTTGCGCGCCTTCCCCGTGGCGGGCGACGCCGAGGACGAGAAGCTCACGGTCTGCCACTATCACGACGTCACCGACGAGCGGGTCATGACGAGCGAGCTCGCCAACGCCGAGCGCCTCGCCGCCATAGGGCGTCTCGCGGGCGGCGTCGCGCACGAGATCAACAATCCGCTCGGCGGCATCCTGGCGTTCGCCCAGATCATGCGGCGCGAGACGGTCACGGAGACGGAACGGCAGGAGTACCTCGCCGAGATCGAGAAGAGCGCGCTGCGCTGCAAGGCCATTGTCGAGTCGCTGCTGCGGTTCTCGCGGCAAGCCTCGCGCACGGAGCGCCAGACGCTGCTCGTCAACGACGTCGTGCGCGACGCCGTGCGCGCCTTCGCGGCGCGCGAGCCCGAGCGCGCGCACCCGGCGCGCCTCGAGCTCGGCGAGCGCGTGCCGCCCGTGCTGGGCGACGCGGGGCAGCTCCAGCAGGTCGTCACGCACCTGCTCGCGAACGCGCTCGACAGCGGCGGCCGACGCGGCGAGGTCGAGATCGCGACCTCGACGGACACCGACGACGTGCTCATCATCGTGCGCGACCGCGGCGCCGGCATTCCAGAGGAGGATCTCCAACGGCTCTACGATCCGTTCTTCACGACGAAGGAGGAGGGCAGGGGCCGCGGGCTGGGCCTGGCAGTCGTCTACGCCATCGTCCAGGAGCACGGCGGCAAGATCATCGCGCGCAACCGCGAGGGCGGCGGCGCCGAGCTCGTCGTGACCCTCCCCGCGGCGCCCAGCCGCCTCAGCCAATAACTCGGCGAATCGCTAGGCAGGATCGCCCCGCCAGGCGCGTGAGCGATCGACCGCGGACTCGTAGGCTTCGAGGGAGGATTGGCGGCGGGCAGAGCTCCAGCCGAGGATCTCGCCGAGCGAGGCGGCGACGAGCGGCGCGACGCTCAGGCCCTGGTCGCGGGCTTGGCGGAACAGCGGCACGCGGCGCATGAGCACGTCGGCCACCTCGCGCGCGTGCTCGTGCTGGATGGCGTGGACGACCTCGGCCCAGAGGTACGGCAGCTCGGGATCGATGCGCGAGGCGAGGGCGGGCGCCGTCGCGCGCAGCGCGAGGACGTCGAGGACGCGCGAGCCGTAGGTGGCGGTCAGGTGTTCGCGGACGTCTTCGGGCAGCTCGTCGCGGTCGGCGGGGAGCGGGGCGGGCGTGCCGCCGCCCGGGAGCGGCCGCGCGGGCGTCACGCAGGGCCCGGCGGGCTCCTCGCGGCCCTTGTCGCGCAGGATCTCGACGACGACGTCGACGACCTGCTGGCCCATGCGCCGCAGCGTCGTGAGCTTGCCGCCCACGATCGTGAGGAGGCCGTCTGGCTCGCGAATGAGCTCGTGCTCGCGCGAGGTCTGCGAGGGCGTGTTCGTCGCGCCGGGCGAGGTCGCGAGGAGCGGGCGCAACCCCGCCGTCGTCGCGAGCACGTCGTCGGGCCCGAGGCGCGCCGGCGGGAAGGCGTGGTTGACGGCCTCGAGCAGGTACTCGACGTCGGCGCGCCGCGCGCGGATCTCGTCGCCGATCGCGGGCGGGGACCCCCGCGCGCCGGGCGGCGACCAGTCGGTGTCGGTCGTGCCGGCGACCGTCCGTGGACCCGCGGGCAAGACGAAGAAGAGCCGGTTGTCGCGCGGCGAGCGCAGCACGACGACGCGCCCGCCGTGCGGTAGCCGCTCGGCGGACACGACGACGTGCACACCGAGCGTCGGCCGCAGGTTGCGCCGCGCGCGACCGCGCTCGAAGGCGTCGGAGAAGGGCCCCGTCGCGTTGACGACGACGCGCGCCCGCACGGAGAGCGGTCGCGCCTTCTCGGTCGAGATCGTGGCGCCCCGGACGCGCCCGCGCTCGTCTCGCTCGAGGAGAGTCACGGGCGCGTGCGACAGCACGGCCGCGCCGGCGCCCTCGGCGTCCAGCACGTTCTCGAGGACGAGGCGCGCGTCGTCGGTCTGACAGTCGACGTAGCACTGCGCGCCGAGGAGGTTCGCGCTGCGCAAGCCGGGCGCGATGGCGTAGAGCTCGTGCGCGTCGAGGCGGCGCGAGGACGCCGGCGGGCGCCACAGCGCGAGCGCGTTGTAGAGGGCGATGCCCACGCCCTCCGTGAAGAGCCCCGGGCGCTCGCCGCGGTAGCCAGGGAAGACGAACTCGACGGGCCGACACAGGTGCGGCGCCGTCGTCATCAGGTGTCGCCGTTCAGCCAGGCCCTCGAAGACGAGACGCAGGTCGCCGTATTGCAGGTAGCGCAGCCCGCCGTGGATGAGGCGCGACGACTGGCTCGACGTCTGCCCCGCGAAGTCGCCCGCCTCGACGAGCGCGACGCGCAGCCCGCGCGTCGCCGCGTCGCGCGCGATGCCCGCGCCCGTCGCGCCGCCGCCCACGACGAGGAGCTCAAACTCCTCGTTGGCGAGGCGCGCGAGCGTCGATGCACGGGGCGGAGGCGGGTTCATTCCTTGAGGGCGATGTGCAGCTCGTCGAGCTGACGCTTCGAGACCGGCGACGGCGCGTCGGTCATGAGATCGGTGCCTTTTTGGGTCTTCGGGAAGGCGATGACGTCGCGCAGCGACTCGGCGCCGCACAGGAGCATGGCGAGCCGATCGACGCCCGCCGCGATGCCCCCGTGGGGCGGCGGTCCGTACTTGAACGCCTCGAGTAGGAAGCCGAACTTCGCCTTCGCGTCCTCGTCGCTGAGGCCGAGCGCGCGGAAGACCCGCGCCTGGACGTCAGAGCGGTGGATCCGGATCGAGCCGCCCGCGATCTCGTTGCCGTTGAGCGTGAGGTCGTAGGCGAGGGCCCGCACGGACGCGGGGTCGCTCTCGAGGCGCTCGAGATCGGACGCGTGAGGCGACGTGAAGGGATGATGCGAGGCGACGAGGCGACCCTCGTCCCCGGCCTCGAACAGCGGGAAGTCCGTGACCCAGCAGAAGCGCCACTCCGACTTGGGGATGAGGTCCAGCTTGCCCGCGACGTGCAGGCGAAGCGCGCCCAGCACGGTGTTGACGAGCTTGTTCGCGCCGAACTGAAGGAAGAGGAGATCGCCCTCGCGGAGGCCGGCGTGCTCGTTGATTCCGGCGCGCAGGCCGTCCGCCATCGTCTTCATGGGCGTCTGCGTCCAGACACCGCCCGCGCCGACGCGCGCGCGCGCGAGGCCGCCTGCGCCGAAGCCCTTGGCGAACTCCTCGAGCTTGTCAAGGTCGGAGCGCGCCAGCTTGGCGGCGTGCTCGGCGGGCAGGCGCCAGCCCTTGACGATGGCGGCCGGCGCCTTGACGGCCGCCTGGAGGAGGCCGACGCCGCCGCCGTCGTGCGCGCGGCAGAGCTCTGTGAGATCGACGAGCGGCAGGTCGAAGCGCAGGTCGGGTTTGTCCGATCCGTACTTGCCCATGGCTTCGCCGTAGGTGAGGCGGGGCAGGGGCAACGCGAGCTCGACGCCGAGCACGTCCTTCCAGAGCGCCGCCATGAGCCCCTCGATGATGAGCTGTACGTCCTCCTCGACGACGAAGCTCATCTCGAGGTCGATCTGCGTGAACTCCGGCTGGCGATCGAGGCGCAGGTCCTCGTCGCGGAAGCAGCGGACGATCTGGAAGTAACGGTCGAAGCCCGAGACCATGAAAAGCTGTTTGAAGATCTGCGGGCTCTCGGCGAGCGCGTAGAACTGGTGGGGGTTGAGGCGCGACGGCACGAGGAAGTTGCGCGCGCCGCCCGGCGTGTACTTCACCATGAAGGGCGTCTCGATCTCGGCGAACCCGTTCTGCGACAGGTAGCGCCGCGTCGTCTGGTAGATCGTCGAACGCACGAGGAAGTTCTTCTGCAGCGCCGGGCGGCGCAGATCGAGGTAGCGGTGCTTGAGCCGCACCGACTCGCCCGCGAGCGTCTGGTCCGTGATCTCGAAGGGCGGCGTCTCGGCGCGCGAGAAGATCGTGAGCGCGTTGGCCTTGAGCTCGATGTCGCCCGTCGCGAGGTTGGGGTTCTTCTTGCCGCCGCGCTCGGCCACGACGCCCGCGACGCCGATGCAGAACTCGTTGCGCAGCTCTCCCGCGAGCGCGAAGGCCGCGGCGCCCTGATCGGGCTCGAACGCGATCTGCGTGATGCCAGCGCGATCGCGCAGGTCGATGAACACGAGCCCGCCGTGGTCGCGGCGCGACGCCACCCAACCGAAGAGCACGACGCGCTTGCCCGCGTCGCCCGCGCGCAGGGCGCCGCAGTCGTGAGATCGCTTGAGGTCGGTGAGAAACTCGGGCATGGCCCGACACTGTATACGGAGCGCGCTTCGTCCGCGAGTCCGACCACGCGGCGACCGCGCGGGCGCCTTGGCGCGGCAGGCGATGGGGCTTGCCCTGGCGCGGGCGCTCACCTAACTTGGGTTCGTGAAGTTGCGCATCCTCTATCACGGCAACTGCTTCGACGGATGCAGCAGCGCCGGCGTCTTCACCCGCTTCTACGAGGAGCGCGTCGCGCAGGGGCCGGTCGACATCGTCTACCGCCCCATGGAGCACAAGGGCGAGGCGCAGGCGTTTCCGTCCGACAGCTTCGACGGCGACGAGAACGCCTGCGTCGACTTTCGCTACTCCCAAGACCCACGCCTGTCGTGGTGGTTCGACCACCACGCGTCAGCCTTCCAGGTGGCCGGCGACGAGGCGCACTTCCGCGCCGACGCCACGGGACGAAAGTTCTACGATCCCGCCGCGAAGAGCTGCACGAAGTTCATCGCCAACACCGTGACGGCGAAGTTCGGCTTCGATCAGGCGCCGCTGCGCGAGCTCATCGACTGGGCCGAGATCATCGACGGCGCGCTCTTCCC
>DASZFV010000187.1:0-1666 GCA_035939455.1 Polyangia bacterium | reverse complement strand
AGGTCGCCCGCCTCCCAGAGCGGCGTCGTCGACAGCGTGGCGCGGCGCTGCGCGACGTACCCCGACGGGTTGGCCTGCAGCCGCGCGCGCAGGTCGGCCAGCGCCGCCGCGTCGAGGCCGTCGCAGAAGATCGGCTCCGTGCGTCCCGCGGGGAAGGTCGGCTTGATGACCATGTCGGGCAGGTCCGCCAGCACGTGCGCGAGCACGCGCGGCTCGCCGCACCACCAGGTCTCGACGGCGGGCAGCGTCAGCTCCTCGTCGAGCAACGCGCGGCACGCGCCCGGGAGAAAGGGCATGAGCGCCGCCGTCTGCACGACGCCGCTGCCGAGTGCGTTCGCGACGGCGACGTTCCCGTCGCGCACCGCCTGCAGCAGGCCGGGCACGCCGAGGGCCGAGTCGGCGCGCAGCTCGAGCGGGTCGCAGTAGTCGTCATTGAGCCGGCGCAGGATGACGTCGACGCGGTGCAGGCCACCCAGCGTCTTCAGGTAGACACAGCCGTCGCGCACCGTGAGGTCGGCGCCCTCGACGAGCATGAAGCCGAGGTACTGCGCGAGGAAGGATTGCTCGAAGTACGTGGCGTTGTAGGGGCCCGGCGAGAGGAGCACGACGCGGGGGTTGTCCTTGGCGTGCGGCGCGAGCGCGGCGAGCGCGCGCCGAACCTGCTGGAAGTACGGCGCGAGGCGCTCGACGTGGCACTCGCGAAACTCGTCGGGCAGGAGGCGCGACACGATGATGCGGTTCTCGAGCGCGTAGCCCGCGCCCGAGGGCGCCTGCGTGCGATCGACGAGGACGTCCCAGGCGCCCGAGCTCTGCCGCACGAGATCGGCGGCGTAAAGGTGCAGGAAGCGGCCGCCCGCCGGCGTGACGCCGCGGCAGGGCCGCAGGAAGCCGGGGTGTCCGAGCACGAGCTCCGCGGGCAGGACGCCCTCCTCGAGCAGGCGCTGCGGCCCGTAGATGTCGGCGAGGAGGGCGTCATATAGGCGCGCGCGCTGCGCGAGCCCCTGCGAGACGGTCGCGAACTCGTCCGGCCCCACGATGACCGGCACGGGGCCGAGCGGCCACGGCCGCTCCATGCCCTTCGCGTCGCCGTAGACATTGAAGCTCACGCCGTTGTCGTGGATGAGGTGGCGCGCCTCGGCCCAACGTCGCGCGAGCTCGCCCGGTCCGAGCGCATCGAAGCGAGCCGCGAAGGCGTGCCAGGGCGCGCGGACCGACCCGTGCTCGTCGGCCAGCTCGTCGAACGGCGTCGCGCGCGCCGCGTAGGCCCGCAGCGACGCCGTCGGCGGCGAGGCGGGGGGCGTCGACGAAGCGGTCGACGAAGCGGTCGACGCAGCGGTCGACGTCGAGGTGGACGACGCGGTCGACGTCGCGTCAGGCAGCGCGGAGGCTCGCAGCGTTTTGCCGGGCATCAGGAAAAGGCGGTGCCTGATGCGTCATCCACGACGTCGGCCACCATAGTGCGCCGCGCGTAACCGTCCCGTTTCGGCGGGGTCATTCTTGCGTAACGCACACGACGACTGTAGCCGACTCGAGGCCTTCGACGATAGATTCCTTCGGTGGTGTCCGAGCTCGACGGTTCGGCGTTGTTGAAGGGTTACGCCGCTCTGCCCGGTGCGTACGACGAGCTCGTCGACGCCGCGGGCGCGCCGCGGCCGCACGCCCGCGT
>DASZFV010000186.1:0-3015 GCA_035939455.1 Polyangia bacterium | reverse complement strand
GCGGCCGGGCACGAGACCACGGCGAACGCGCTCGCCTGGACCTTCTACCTATTGTCGCTCAACCCGGCGGTGGCCCGGCGCCTGCGTGGCGAGCTGTTGGAGGTTCTCGCGGGCCGCGCGCCGTGCTACGACGACCTGGCTCACCTGCCCTACACGGCCGCCGTGATCCAGGAGGCGCTGCGCCTCTATCCACCGGCCTGGGTCATCTCGCGCAGCGCCGTCGGCGACGACGTCGTGTGCGGATACCATGTCCCCGCGCGTTCGATCGTCGTGCTGAGCCCCTACATCACGCACCGCCGAGAGACGAGCTGGCCGAACCCGGAAGGTTTCGACCCCGAGCGATTCCTGGGCGAGCGCACCTCCGCCGCGCACCGCTTCGATTACTTTCCTTTCGGCGGCGGTCCGCGGCAATGCATCGGCAACAACTTCGCGCTCATGGAGGCCGAGCTCGTGCTGGCGACCGTGGCCCAGCGCTTCGAGCTTCACCTCGTGCCCGGCCACGTCACCGTCGCGGAGCCGCTCGTCACCTTGCGCCCGCGCGGCGGCATCCCGATGCGCCTCAAGCCCATCGCGGCGGCGCCGCCTCCGGGAGGCTGAGAAATTCCATGGACGACGTGCGAGCGCCCAGAGCAAGGCCACGCCCCCGAAGCCGGCGCCCGCGCTCCCGGCTGACCCGCCCAAGCCGCACCCGCCGCCGCCCGCCGCCTGGGGCCCGCGCTCCGGCGCGGCCGTGCACGTCGCCGCGGGCCACAGGCCGAGCGCGACCTGGTTCTGGCAAGTCGACTGGCAAGCCGCGCGCGCACAGGGCGCGATCGAACCAACTTGATCGAAGCGCATCAGCGGCGCGAAAGTGACCCCGAGGTCCGCCGAGACTCCGAGCGCGTAGCCGTCGGCGATGTCGTCGGCCGCGACGTAGATCTTACCGTCGCGCTCCGCGAGCGCGCGCGCGTTGGGCGCGGCGCTCACGGGCTGCCAGGACGCGCCGCCGTCGAGCGAGCGCGCGAGCGAAGCGCCGCTCGGGATTCGGCCGGCGGCGACGAGCGGACCCTCGGCCGTCTGCACGAAGGCGGTCATGAGCCCCCCGGTGAACATGAGCGGCACCGTGACGGCGCCGCTCGCGACGTCGAACACGCCGAGACCGTCGCCCGCGAGCATGCCGACGCGCAGAAAGACGCGACCCGGGTTGGCTCGATCGACGGCCACGAGCCCGATCGAGCTCTGCGCGCCGAGGGTCACCGACAGATCGGTGGTGCTCCAATGCGCGCCGCCGTCGCGCGTGACGGCGACGGCGGGCGCGGAGGTCGGGCCCGCGACCAGCGTGACGTAGATCGTGCTCGCGTCCGTGCGTGAGGCCTCGACGCCCGTCACGAGATCGCCGCTCGCCGCCACGTAGATCGCGGCGCCGAACGTCGTACCTCCGTCGCGCGACTCGACGACCGTGTAGGTCGTCTGCCGGCCTACGCCGTTCGGCGACAAGACGGCGAGGACGCGCTGCCCGTCCTGCGCGAGCGGAAACGCGTCGACGACGCCGCCCGCCGAGACGGCGCCGCCCGCGACGCTCCAGTCGCAGGCGTCGTCGTCGGAGAACACGAGGCGGTCGGCCGAGAGCGCGTACAGTCGATCGACGGGCGCGGCGCTCGCGCTGTAGAGCGTGCTGCAGCTCGTGAGCGGCCCTTCACACACCCAGCTCCAGGCGGCACCGTCGTCGTCCGACGAGATGAGGCCGAAGTTCGTGGCGAGCGCGAGGCGGTGCGGACGATCGGCCGGGACGACGATCGTGAGCGAGTCGGGGAAGGCGCCGTCGGCCCGGACCGCGCGCGTGCCCACGACGACGGCGACGACGACGAGCGTCCCGAACACCAGAGCGCCGACCCTGCGGTGAGCATGCATCTCGTTAGCTTGACCCCGCTCGCTCGGCGGATCTAGGTTGTCGCTCCGATGGGCACGCTCTCGCGTCGCGAATTCATGGCGGCGGCGATGAGCGCCTGTGCGGCGACCGAGCTTCGATGCTCGTCGCCGAAGCACGCGCCGATCGTGCCGGGAGGCGTTGATGGCGCGGGTGGCTCGCCGAGCTCCTCGAACGGCGACGCCGCGCTGGCCGGATCCTCCGCGTCCCCCGGCGACGTATCCGACGCATCCCAGGCGGTGGACGCTGCAACCGACTCGGACGCCGGCGCGACCGCCGACGAGCATGCGGCGGCGGGCGCGATCATCGACACACACGTGCACTTCTTCGATCCCGGAAGGCCTGTTCCATGCGGACGCCCATCATCCGTTCCCTGGCCCGATCCCAGCAACGTACTTTATCGAACGACCTTGCCGGCCGATTACCTGGCGCTTGCGAAGCCCCTCGGCATCTCGAGCGCGGTCGTCATCGAGGCGAGCTCGTGGCTGGAAGACAACCAATGGATCCTCGACCTCATCGCGGGGAATCCAGCCTTCGCGGGGTTCGTCGGCAACCTCTCGGAGGTTCTCGGGATGGCGACCTTCGACGACACGTTGACGGCGCTGGCTCGCAATTCGTTGTTTCGGGGAATCCGCGTTTCGCCGTCACAACTGACGGGTGGCGACCCGTCCAACTTCGCGTCGCTGGCCGCCAAGGGCATGATGATCGACGTGCTCGGCTTCCCCGCGGACCTGCCGGCCATCGCCGCATTCGCGCAGACGTCGCCATCCTTGCGCATCGTCATCGATCACGTCGCCAACGTCGCCATCGATGGAGGGCCCCCACCCGCCGATTGGGTCGCGGGCATCGCCGCCGCCGCGGGGCAGCCCAACGTGTACTGCAAGATCTCGGGCCTGGTCGAGGGCGCGGGGATGACCGGCGCCGTTTCGTCGGACGTGGCGCTCTATCGGCCCACGCTGGACACAGTCTGGGGCGCGTTCGGCGAGGACCGCGTGCTCTTCGGCTCGAACTGGCCCGTAAGCTCGGTCAACGCCGCGCTGCCGGCTGTGCTGAGCATCGTCAGGAGCTACGTCGACGAGAAGGGTTCGGCCGCCAGCGAGAAGGCCTTC